>DYKK01000062.1 GCA_020722625.1 Anaeromyxobacter dehalogenans | reverse complement strand
TAGTCACGCACTAGACCCCGAAGGGGCGGGCGGTTTCCCTCGAGTTGTGCTGGTGCGGTGACGGCAGAGGTTGGTTGCGCAAGAGGAGGTCATAGATGGCGCAGTATTTCAAGGCGAAAGTGTCGTGGGTCGTCCTGCTGGCGGTTTCCCTCTTCCCGCCGTTGATGGCCGTTGCCGAGGACAACCCGAGGGTGAACGTGAACCTGTTCCGACCGTCGCCCCATCCGGGCGACCTGCTGGGCATCTACACCGCCAACGAGCCCGAGCACCTCGACTGGGGCGTCGGGGCGTGGCTGTACTACAACCACAGGCCCCTCCGTTTCGTAAACGACGGCAGTGAGATCGTGTCGTACCAGGGCGTGGCCGAGATCTACGGCACCCTGGGCTTGTTCGATTTCCTGGACGTGGGCCTGTCCATCCCGCTAGTGATGGCGGGCGGCGACGACCCGTTCGACGCGCTCCGGGGGAACCGGTGGCCGTCCCAGGTCTCCGGGTTCTCGCTCGGCGACATCCGGCTCGGCATCAAGGGGACCATCCTGGGCGGGAACGGCAAGGGCTTCGGCCTCGCCATCGCCGAGGACCTCTCCTTCCCGACCGCCACCGGCCACAACTTCGCCGGCGACGAACTCGTGACCTCGACCACCAACGTGGTCCTCGACTTCTCGATGAAGGGCTGGCAGGCCGCGATCAATCTGGGCGTGCGTGCCAGGAAGGAGGTCCAGCTCTTCGGGAACACGGCCGACCACCAGCTCCTGATCGGCGCCGGCGTGTCGGTTCCGATCATTTGTGGCTTCCTCGAGGGGGTTGGCACGCTGGAGAGCCGTACCTCCCTGCTCGACCCCTTCGCGTCCAAGTACGACAACGCACTGGACCTGATGGGCGGCCTGAGGCTGAACTGGAACGGCTTGACGCTGCTGGCCGCGGCCGGCGGGGGCGCGCTCGAGGAATACGGCAGCCCCGCGTGGCGTGTCGCGGTGAACGTCGGCTACCAGTCCGCCCCACAAGAGAAGGGCTGCATCAAGGACAGCGACACGGACGGGATACCGGACCCGGACGATGCCTGCCCGACCGAACCCGGCCCGAACGCGACCCTCGGCTGCCCCGACCGCGACGGTGACGGGATCCAGGACGCGGAGGACCAGTGCCCCGACGCGGCCGGACCGAAGGACCTCGGCGGCTGCCCCGACCGCGACAAGGACGGCGTCCCGGACAAGACGGACGCGTGCCCGGACACGGCCGGCCTGTCCAAGTTCAACGGCTGCCCGGACACGGACAAGGACGGCATCCCGGACAACACGGACGCCTGTCCGACCGAGGCCGGCCCGGCCCGCGCGAAGGGCTGCCCGGACCAGGACGGAGACGGCATCCTCGACAAGGACGACAAGTGCCCGGATGTGTATGGCAAGAAGGAGTTCCAGGGTTGCCCGCCGCCGACTCCGAAGACCGTGAGGGTCACGAAGGAGAAAATCGAGATCCTCCAGCAGGTCTTCTTCGAGACGAACAAGGCGATCATCCGGCCCGAGTCGTTCCAGATCCTGAACGACGTGGCCCAGGTGCTCAAAGACAACCCGAACCTCAGGGTGCGCGTCGAGGGTCACACCGACAACGTCGGCAACGACAGGAAGAACCTGGTCCTCTCGCAGAAGCGCGCCGAGGCGGTTCGCGACTACCTGGTGAAGCAGGGCGTCGCTCCTGACCGGCTCGTACCGCAGGGCTACGGCGAGACGCGGCCGATCGCCGATAACAAGACCAAGGGAGGCAGGGCGAAGAACCGCCGTGTCGAGTTCGTGATCATCGGGAATGCCCCGAACAACTGAAGAGACTCGACGCGAACCTGAAGCCGCGTGCCCCTGCTCCCCGTCACCGCGGCCTTGCCTCATTCGAAGAGCGCGCCAAGGTCGTTCTGTGGTTCCCCTGGAGACACGAGCCCTGCTCGCGCCACCTTCCTGTTCGTTCGAAGAATTGCGAAAATTGATGGCGGATTTCGGTCCGCGTGAGCGCGTTGACGCGCCCCGTGGGATTGTCTATCCTCGCGCCCGATGCCGCCCTTCACCTACAAGTCCGCGGGCGTGGACGTGGAGGCCGCCGACGCCTTCACGCACGACATCGCCCGGATGGCGGCCGGAACCCGGACCCCCGAGGTCGTCGCCGGGATCGGGGGGTTCGCGGCGGCGGTCGCGCCCGACCTGGCCGGGATGACCCGGCCCCTCCTCGTGTCCGGAACGGACGGCGTCGGGACCAAACTGAAGATCGCCTTCGCCACGGGCGTCCACCACACCGTGGGGATTGACCTCGTGGCCATGTGCGTGAACGACGTCCTGACCACCGGGGCGCGGCCCCTGTTCTTCCTGGACTACTTCGCGACCGGGCGCCTGGAGCGCGGCGTCGCCGTGCGCGTGATCGAGGGCGTGGTGGAGGGCTGCCGTCAGGCCGGGTGCGCCCTCGTCGGGGGCGAGACGGCGGAGATGCCCGACTTTTACCCCCCCGGGGAATACGACCTCGCCGGCTTCGCGGTCGGGATCGTGGACCAGGCGCGCCTCGTGGACGGCTCGGCGTGCCGCCCCGGCGATGTCCTGATCGGGATCGCGTCGTCCGGGCTCCACTCCAACGGGTTCTCGCTCGTCCGCAGGGTCCTTCAGGCCCGCGGCGCGGACCTCGGACGGGTCTATCCGGGCCTCGACCGCCCGCTGGGCGAGGTCCTCCTGACGCCCACCCGGATCTATGTCCGGCCCGTCCTGGCCCTGCTGGGCCGCGTCCCGGTCAAGGCCATGGCCCACGTCACCGGGGGCGGGATCCCGGGGAACCTCCCTCGCGTCCTCCCTGCGGGACTGCGCGCGGTGGTCCGGGAGTCCGCGATCCCGGTCCCCCCGATCTTCCCGTTCCTCCAGGGGGACGACATCCCCGACGGCGAGATGAAGGCCGTCTTCAATCTGGGCGTGGGCTTCATCCTGGTCGTCGCCCCCGGGGACGCGGGCGCGGCCCTGTCCGCCCTGACCGAGGCCGGCGAGACGCCGTTCTTGCTCGGCCGCCTGGCCGAGGGACCGGAAGGGGTCGAATGGGAATGAGCGAACGACCCACCGAGCGGGTCCCGATCGCGATCCTGATCTCGGGGCGCGGCAGCAACATGGTCTCGCTCGTCACCGCGGCCCAGGAGGGCCGGCTCTCCGCGGACGTGCGGGTCGTGCTGAGCAACCGCCCCGACGCCCCGGGGCTTGCGCGGGCCTCGGACCTGGGCATCCCCACGGCGGTCCTGGACCACCGGGCCTTTGCGACCCGCGAGGCGTTCGACGCGGCCCTGGCCGACGAACTGGAACGGCGCGGCGTGCGCTTCGTGGCCCTCGCGGGCTTCCTGAGGGTCCTGACTCCGGTGTTCCTGCGCCGGTTCGCGGGCCGCGTCCTGAACATCCACCCGGCCCTCCTGCCCTCGTTTCCGGGCGTGCATGCCCAGCGGCAGGCCCTGGAATACGGGGCGCGGGTGACCGGGTGCACGGTCCACTTCGTGGACGAGGGCGTGGACACGGGACCCATCGTGGCCCAGGCGGCGGTGCGCGTGCGGGACGACGACACGGAGGAGACGCTCGCCGCGCGCATCCTGGAGCAGGAGCACCGCCTGTACCCGCTCGCGCTCCAGGCCGTCCTGACCGGCCGCGCCCGCGTGGTCGGACGCCGCGTCGTGGGGGTGGAGGGCCCGGGGGACCCGCCCGGTCCGGACGCCGGTTGAGAGGGGCGCGCGACGCCCCTGGAGAGGGTTTCAGCGATGCCGAGGTCGTCGTACGACGTGGTGATCGTGGGGACGGACCTCCCCGCGCTCGTGTTCGGGGCCCTCGCGGCCAAGAAGGGGTACCGCGTCCTGGTCCTCGGGCACGGCGGCAAGGAAAACGTCTATGAGGTCGAGGGGTATCACTGCGTGCGGCAGCCGCACCTGCTGTTCGGCTTCCCGGACTCGTCCCCGATCCGCGAGGCATTCCGGGAACTCGCCCTCGCCCCGGAGATGCGCAACCTCCCGAGGCCCCTGTCTCCCACGTGCAGCCTGGTCCTGCCGGACGCCCGCATCGAGGTGTCCCACATGAAGGGGGTCCTCGAGGACGAGGTCGCGCGGGAGTTCCCGGGCGGCCTCGATGCCTTCCGCGACCTGGCGCGCCGGCTCCCCGAGGCCGAAGGCCTGATCGAACCCGCGCTCGCCCAGGGCCCTCCCCTGCCCCCGGGCGGCCTGCGCGAGTACTTCGCCTACCGTCGTCTGGCCAAAGCCCTCGCGCCCGTGGCCCACCTGGACGTGCTGGGCGAGTTCGGCGCCGACCCCCGGACCCGGGCCTTCCTGGCCGCGCCGGTCGCGGCCCTGTCGGGCCTGCACGACCCCGTGTCACACCCCGTCCCCTTCGTGCGCCTGGCGAACCACCTGCTGCGCGGGCTCTACTTCGTCGAGTGGGGCCTGGACGCCCTCAAGGCCCTGTTCCTGGACCGCATCCGGAACAACTCGGGGGACGTGAGGCTGGGGGACTTCGTGGACATGCTCGTGGTGCGGCGCGGGCGCATCCACGAGGTCGAGGTCCGCGCCCGGGACGAGGCCATCGGCGTGGGTCTCCTCGTGGCCGGCACGCGCCTGCGCGACTGCCTGGACCTCATCCCGGAGGGCCAGGCGCGGCGCCGCTACCATGCCCGGGTGGACCGTGTCCGACCCTCGCATTTCCTCGTCACCGTGAACATCGGCGCGAACCGCGAACTGATCCCCGAGGGCATGGCCCGCACCGCGTTCCTCGTCGCGGACCCCTCGGCCCCCCTCGAGGGGGAGAATCTCCTGGTCCTCCAGGTGGACCCGGCGATGGAGCCCGTGGACGCGGTGGACCCGGTCCGGGCCACGCTCGCGGTGTCGGCGTTCTTGCCCGCGTCGCGCCTGGACGGGAAGGTCCCGTCCCTCCAGGCCTTCCACGAGGCGATGCTCCGGACCCTGCGGTCCTTCCTCCCGTTCCTGGACGAGCACCGCGCGGTCGTGTCGCCCGCGGCCGTCGGGATTGACCCCAGGACCGGGGAGCCGGTCGTGGACCGGGCCGGACTCAAGGCCGTCTATTCCGAGACGGTCCCGCGCAGTCTCGACCTCCTGACGTGGCCCCTCCGGACCGGATACAAGAACCTCCTGTTCCTCGGGGAGGACGCGATGGGCCCCTTGGGCTTCGAGGGCGCGTTCTGGGTCGCCTTCATGGCCATGGAGCGCCTGAAACGGCTCATCCAGTTGAAGAACGTGATGACGTGAAGGCGTCCTTCGGCACATCCCTGCGCACCGGATTCCCCGTGGTTCTGATCCCGGTGCTCTTCTGGGGTTCCTCCCTCGCCCGCGACCTCGATCGACCGGAGCCACCCGCCCACCTCCCCCCTTCCCTACCCCCGGTCCTGACCCTCCCCGATGCCATCGAGTACGCCCGGGAGCACAGCGGGATCGTCGCCGCGGCGCGCGCCGGGACCGAGGCCCTGGAGGCGAAACTGCGCCAGGCCGAGTGGACCGCGTGGCCCCACGCCTCGGTCCGCGCCCTCCTCGCCCCGATGGCGCGCCAGTACGGCAACCCCGTGTCCGGCGGCACCGACCTCGGGGAGTGGGGGGTCTTCGCCTATACCGAGGTCACGGGCACCTGGCCCCTGGTCACGTTCGGCAAGATCTCCAACCTGAAGGAGGCCGCGCGCCGCGGGGTGGACGTGGGTCGGGCGCGCGAGGAGATCGCCCGGGCCGAGGCCGCCTTCCGCGTGAAGCGGGGGTTCCACGCCCTGGCCCTCGCCCGCGAGATGGCCGAGGTGATCCGGGAGGGCCGCGACTACCTGGACAAGGCCCGCCGCCACCTCGACGACCTCGAGGCCGCGGACGACCCCTCCTTCGACCCCGTGGACCGGATGAAGATGCGCGTGTACGACGCCTCGGTGCTCGGGCGGGAGTTGCAGGCGACCCGCGGGGCCGAGGTCGCCAGGGCGGCGCTGCGCGTGACCCTGGGTCTCGATCCGACCGACCCGGTGGACTTCGAGGCGGGCGCGCCCCGGCCCGTGGCGGCGCCGGAGGACCTGTCGCTCGAGGACCTCGTCCGCCGGGCCCTGGAGGCGCGCCCGGACCTCCTGGCGCTGCGCCGGGGAGTCCGGGCCCGGGAGGCCGAGGTCGCGGCCCGCCGCGCGGCCTTCTTCCCGAACCTGTTTGTCGCAGGACAGTTCAAATACGGATATTCCAATGTGGCGGACCCCCAGCCGAGCCCCTTCGCGAACGACCCGTTCAACACCTACACCGCCGGAGGCGCGGTCGGGGTCGAGATGGACCTGGAGATCGGGAAAAAACTCGGAGAGTTGCGCGAGGCGGAGGCCGAGGTCGAACGCCTGCGCGCCGAGACGCGCGAGGCCGAGAACGGGGTGCGCCTGGAGGTCGAGAAACTCTACCGCGAGATGCGCGACGCGCGGCGCATGGTCGCGGCGCAGGAGGACGCGGTCGCGGCGGCTCGGGGGTGGGTCATCGCCAAGACCGACCTGTACGACAACGACCTGTGCGACCTGAACGACGTGCTCGCCGGGCTCGTGCAGTTCTTCCAGGCGCGGATGGACGCGCTCCAGGCCGTCCACGACTTCAACGTGGCCGTGGCGGCACTCGAGCGCGCGGTCGGCGGGGACCTGTCGGGGGGCGGGGACGGCGAATGAAACGGATCGGGACGACGTCTGATCCATCGGCTTTTTCAGGTGACACGACGATGAAGACGGGACGCCTCGCAGGATGGACGCTGTTTGTGCTGTTCGCGACCCTCGCGGTTCCGGGCCGGGCCGCCCCGGCCGACCCCATCCCCCTGATCAAGGCGAAGTACGCCGAGATCGAGGTCGTGGTCGCCCGCAACCCGGACAGGTCCGCCCTGCACGCGGGGATCCGGGAGGTCATGGACACCTTCGTGGACTACCGGGAACTCGGGCGGCGCGCCCTGGCCGGCGAGTGGGACAAACTGGACGAGAGGCGGCGCGCCGAGTTCGTGGACGAGTTCAAGAAGATGATCCAGCGGACCTACGTCAAGCGATTCAACCCGAACAAGAAGGTCGAGATCGAGTACCACGGCGAGCCCGAGCGCCGGAAGGACGGGACCGTGCTCGTGAAGACCACCGTGCACTCGGGCCGGTCCGAGGCGCGCGTGGACTACCTGTTCCACCGGCGGGCCCACCGGTGGTGGGCCTTCGACGTGATCATTGACGACGTGAGCATGGTCAAGAACTATCGCAAGCAGTTCCATGACATCGTCCAGCGCGACGGGTTCGACGGCCTGATGGAGCGCATCCGCCGCAAGAACGCCAAGGCCGGGGATTGACCCCCGCCGGAGGTCCACGCGACATGAACGCGACCGAGGTGTTGCACGGGTTCTTCGCGCCTTCGAGCGTCCTGGTGGTCGGGGTCTCGGACTCCCCCAGGAACCTCGCCCGGCACATCGTGGGCAACCTGATGGAGTTCCGCTTCCCGGGGGCGATCTACCTGATCGGCCGGCGACCCGGATTCCTGTACGGCCACCCGATCCGGACGTCCTTCGAGGACCTGCCGGAGGGGATCGGGCTCGCCGTGATCCTGACCCCCGCCCCCACGGTCCCGGACATCGTGGACCGGTGCGGGGCGAAGGGGATCCGGTACGCCGTGATCCAGAGCGGCGGCTTCCGGGAACTGGGCGAGGAGGGCGCGCGGATCGAGGCGCGTGTCGTCGCGGCCGCGCGCCGCCACGGGATGCGGTTCATCGGCCCCAACTGCCTGGGGGTCCTGTCGCCGCCGGGGCGCATGGGCGCGGTCTTCATGCCGGTCAAGGACTACTGGCGGCACGGCGGGGTCAGCGTGGCGTCCCAGTCCGGCGGGGTCGGGGTGACGTACCTGTACGGCCTCGCGAGCGAGAACCTCGGCCTCGCCCGGTTCGCGTCCATCGGGAACAAGGACGACATGGACGAGAGCGACTTCCTGCGGGTCTTCGACGCGGACCCGGACACGCGCGCCGTGGCCCTGTACCTCGAAAGCATCGCCCGCGGCCGCGCCTTCTTCGAGGCCCTGCGCGCGTGCCGGAAGCCCGTGCTGGTCCAGAAGGCCAACCGCACGCCCCACAGCCAGGGCGTCGCCTTCTCGCACACGGCGGCCCTCGCCACGGACGACGCGGTGGTGGACGCCGCGATCCGGCAGGCCGGGGGCATCCGGGTGCGGACCATGCACGAGATGCTCTCCCGCATCAAGGCCCTGATGCTCCCGGCCGTGCGCGGGCCGCGCCTGGCCGTCATCGCGCGGTCCGGGGGGCACGCGGTCCTCGCGGCGGACGCGGCCGCGGATGCGGGCTTTGCACTCCCCGAGTACCCGCCGGAGTACCTCGCCTCGATCGCGGGGTCCTTCCGGTCGGACGTGATCCGGCGCGGCAACCCCCTGGACCTCGGGGACCTGTACGACTTCGAGGCGTACGCGCGCATCCTGGAGGGCGCCGCGGCGCTCCCCGGCTTCGATGCGGTGGTCATGGTCCACGAGTACTTCGCGGTCGTCGAGGGCGAGGAGTCCCGGAAACTGATCCCGAAGGCCGCGGAACTGGCGCGCAGGTTCGACAAGCCCGTGGTCCTGGTCCTGGTGACCGACGAGCGCGAGACCGCGCAGATCAAGCGCCTGTACGATTACCCGTTCTTCACATCGCTCGAGGATGCCCTGATGGCGCTCGGGGCGGCCCGGCGCGTGCGCGAGCGCGGGGCCGGCGACGCCCCCGCGGAACCGTCCCCGGACGTGGGCGCAGCCGTGACGCGCGTGCGGGCCCTGGCCCGGTCCGGGGCGCGGGAGGTCCTGGCCGAGGGGTTCGAGGTCCTGCGCGCCGCGGGCGTGGAGGTCCCGGCGTGGGCGCTCGTGCGCTCGACGGCGGACCTGCCCGTGTCCGTGCCCTTCCCGGTGGCGGCCAAGGTCGTGTCGCGCCGGGCTGTGCACAAGACCGAGGCCGGCGGGGTGGTTTTGGGCCTCGCGGGCCCGGAGGACCTGGCCCGGACCGTGGCGGACCTCGCGGAGCGCTTCGGCCCCTTCGGCGACGGGGAGGGGGTCCTCGTGCAGGCCATGGCCCCGCAGGGGACAGAGTGGATCGTGGGGGGCCGCCGCGACGACGTCTTCGGCCCGATCGTGGTCGTGGGCGCGGGTGGGGTCCTGGTCGAGGTCCTGAAGGACACGGCGATCCGGCTCGCGCCGGTCTCCATGGCCGAGACCCGCGAGATGATCGCGTCCCTGAAGGCCGAGCCGTTGCTGCGCGGGGTGCGGGGCGCCCCGCCCGGGGACCGCGAGGCCCTCGCACGCCTCGTGGTGACCGTCGCCGCCCTCCTGCACGCCTGCCCCGAGGTCGCCGAGATGGACCTGAACCCCTGCATCGTCCACCCGGCCGGCGCCACGGTCGTGGACGTGCGGATGCGCCTGGTCCCACCCGACCCCGCCATCCGGCCCTGACTTTCGGATCACGACCAACCCCACGGAGGTTGGGGCCGCAGACCCAGGGCGTTCCGTCGCGCTGCCAAGATCGGGATGGCTGATCGGGGGGGGACAGGGTCAGTGGACAGGTTCAGGGACAGGGGTCAGGGACAGTGGCAGGGTCAGGGCCACGTCGGTCGCGATGGGCGGGGCGTGACGATGGGGCCACGCACGCCGCGACCCCGGACCCCGGATCCCGGACCCCGGATCCCGGACCCCGGATCCTGGACCCCGGATCCCGGACCCCGGTCCCCGGCACGAGACCGCGACAGACCGAGGGGTTCCGTCGCGCTGCCAAGATCGCGACGGCGAGTTCGGGCCGGCCAGACCCGATTGCCCCGGAGGCCGTGGACAGGGTATCATCCCCTGGGAGTCGCGCAAGACGCGGGGAAGCCGCATGGTCACCGATTACATCAGGGCTGCCATGAGCCGAGCCCGGTACGAGATCCTTGCCGGCGACCACACCTTCTACGGCGAGATCCCGGGATTTGAAGGGGTCTGGGCGAACAGCCCCACGCTCGAATCCTGTCGGGAACAGCTCGAAGAGGTCCTCGAGGAATGGATCCTCGTCCGTGTGGCTCGCGGCCTGGAATTGCCGGTCGTTGACGGGCGTTCCCTCGCGGTCCGAAAGGTCGGGTGATGCCCGCGTTCGGCCCGATCAAGCGCAGGGACCTGATTCGTGTTCTCAGGCGGCTCGGCTTCGCCGGTCCCTTTTCGGGTGGACGACACCAGTTCATGGTCCGGGGCGACAGGGTCGTGCGGGTGCCGGACCCTCACGGGGGCGACGTGGGTCGCGAACTCTTGTCGAGAATCCTGGACCAGGCCGGGGTCTCGCGGGCGGAGTTCGAGGGCGTCTGAAGGTCCGGAAGACCGTCGCCTGTCGGTCGCCGGAGCGCGGACCGAGGATGGACGCTGTCATCGCGAATGCCTTCCGCTTCCTGCTCTACGTCCTGATGGGCTTCACCCTGGAGGTCGTGGGCGCCGCGGGAGGGATGGACCGGGTCCTCGGGTTTTCCGTGTCGCGCCGCGTTCCGAAGCGGTACCTGGAAGGCTTCGTGAGCCTCTACATGGCCCCGCTCCACGGATTCGGGATGCTCTTCGCGTTCGAGCCGGTGCACGACCTCGTCCGCGGGTGGTTCGTGGGCTTCCGGTTCGCGGCGTGGGCGGTCCTGTTCGCCGCGTGCGAGGCCGCGTGGGGCTTCCTCCTGGACCGGACGCTCGGGTTCTACACGTGGGACTACTATGCGCAGTCGCGCTACCGCGTCTTCCGCCGCGGCTACACCCTGTGGACCCTGCTGCCGGTCTGGGGCGCGGTCGGCCTGATGCTGGAGGTCTATTCCGACCTCCTCCGCCACCTCTCCCCGCACGCCGTGGCGTTCTTCGCCGGGCCGTGACGGACACGTGGCGCAGGATCGAGGGACCACCACAGGGAGCGATCAGTCTCTTCGACCGGGAGTTCGTTCAGTCGGGCCTCTTGTCCCGCGAGGCGTCACGGACCCTCCATCTGGTGTTCAACGCCCGCCAGTCGGATGACCACCGGCGGCTCGACCCGGTGACACCCGAAGAGGCCGACGAGGCACTGGCGATGGCCGAGGGATTTGTCGAGTCCGTTCGGACCTATCTGGCGTCGTCGGGATGGCTCGTCGCCTCGGAGGCCCGGCCGCCGGAGTGAGGCGCGACCCTGCGCCGGAGTCCTGTCTGCCGGCCACATTCCGCGACTCACAGGCAGTCGAACCATCCCTTCCCGGAGTGGCCGGTGGGGTCCCACTGGCAGTGCAGGCCGTGGGCCGCGCAGTCGTACGTCATGAGGATTCCCTGGTGGCAGAACTGGAGGATGTCGCCCTGGCACGACCCCGTCTCGGTGACGTCCCCGCACGGGGGACCGCACGTCCCGCCCGTGGAGCAGACCTGGCCCGCCGCGCACTCGCCGCAGGTGGCCCCGCACTGGTCCGGGCCGCATTCCTTCCCGGAGCACTGGGGCTCGCACTGCTCGGGCGGGAGGCAGTCGTACTTCTTGGCCACGACGCTGAACCCGCACACGAGCCCCTCGGCCGGGTCGCACACCTTCTCGTGGAGGACCCCGGCCTCGCACCACTGCAACAGGGACCCCACGCATCGCCCCTCGGCCGTGACCTCGTGACAGGCGGTGTCCTTCACGCACTGCCACGTCTGGGGGTCGCACACCTGGCCCTCCCCGCACGACCCACACGACCCGCCGCACCCGTCCGGGCCGCACGCATGGCCGTCGCACGCGGGCTCGCACCCCTTCAGGACGCAGGTGAAGTCCTCGCCGCAGAACTCGTTTTCCTCGCACTCGCCGCACAGGCCCCCGCACCCGTCGTCCCCGCACGCCTTGCCCGTGCAGTCGGGCACGCAGTACTCGACGCACACCCCCACCTTGCACAGAAATCCATACGGGCAGTAGCCGCAGATCCCCCCGCACCCGTCGTCCCCGCACTGCCGGCCCTCGCACTGCGGGACGCACGCATCGAGGTCCGCGCCGCCGTCGCCGGGCTCTTCAAACTCCGCAACGTCCTCCGGGGAACCAAGGTCCGTGACGACCTGCTCCCGGGCGGAGTCGTCCCGCCCCGGGTCGGATCCCCCCGGGTCGCCTCCCACCAGGACATCCCGCCGGACATCCGGGACGTCCGGACCGGGACCCCCGCCTCCCCCCGACCCGCACGCCGCGAGCACCATCACGACGCCCGCCCACCCGACCCGCGAGGTCCTCTTCGCCATCCTTGCATCCCCGCTCGCGGTCCCGTAGGATTCTACTGGCCGCGACACCGGCGGACAAGCCTTCGCGTTCGGCCACGATCCGCCGACCCGATCTCGGAAGAACGCGGGAAGACCTTGATTTGTCGCGGTCCCGTGCCAGCCGCGACTTGGAAGTCGCGGCCCCAGGGTGGTGAAA
>DYKK01000061.1 GCA_020722625.1 Anaeromyxobacter dehalogenans | reverse complement strand
CCAGCGCTCCGCGCTGGGAGATGGGGCCCCAGTCGCGGCCCCAGGGTGGTGAAATAAAACGAAGCAGATTTCATGTCTATTCGAAGAATTGCGGAAATTGATGGCGGATCTGAGAACCGGATGTCCTCGAGCGGATGCACGTCCAGCAGGTTGGGCTCGAACCCCCGGACGCGCGGGTTCAACAGGTACAGGCGCGTGTAGTGGTACAGCGGGAGGATCGGCCGGGCCGCGAGCAGGCGGGCCTCGGCCTCCCGAAGCAGGGACCGGCGGGCCTCGGGGTCGCGTTCGATGCGGGCGCTCGCGATCAATCGGTCATACCCGGCGTCCGCGAACCCCGCGTAGTTGGACGGCCCGTGCGACTCGAAGACCCCGAGGAAGTTCTCGGGGTCCACCACGTCCGCGCACCACGACGCCCTGGCCATCTGGAAGTCCCCCCGCCGCACCCGGTCGAGCAGCATCTTCCACTCGAGGGCCTGGAGCCGCACCTCGATGCCCAGGTGCCGCCGCCACTGGGCCTGCACGAACTCGCCCACCAGCCGGTGCACCTCACCCTGGTTGTAGAGCCACGTGAGCGGGGCCATGGGCCCGTGCTCCGCCTCGACCTCCGACAGGAGCGCCCTGGCGCGCGCCGGGTCGAACCCCTCCCCGGCCGGGGGCTCGTAGCCGGTCGGACCCCGGATCACGGGCGGGACCAGGGACCACGCCGGGGCCTGACCCCCGAGCAGGACCTCCTGGACCAGGCGCTCCTTGTCCACGGCCAGGTCCAGGGCGCGGCGCACGCGGGCGTCGTCCAGGGGCGGACGGTCCACGCGCAACACCGTGTAGTACGTGCACAGGACCGGGTCGGCGTGGAACGCCTCCGTCAGGCGCCGCGCCTCCGGGATCAGGTCCCGGGTCAGGGTCCCCTTCAACCAGTCCACGCGACCGGCGCGATACCAGTCCCAGGCCGTCCTCTCGTCCTCGAGGAACACGAACTCGACGCGGTCCAGCGCGACCGCGCCCGCGTTCCAGTAAGACGGATTCCGCTCGACGACCACGCGCACCTTGGGGTCGCTCTCCACGAGCCGGAAGGCCCCGTTCCCGACCATCCGGCCCGGCCGGGTCCACTGTCGCCCCTCGGCCTCGACCACGTCCCGCCGGACCGGCGCGAAGGCGGGGTAGGTCAGCAGGGACAGGAAGGACGGGCTCGGGACGGCCAGTCGCACTTCCAGGGTGGCGGGGTCCAGGGCCCGGACCCCGAGGCCCTCCGGGGAGGTCCGGCCGCGCCGGAACGCCTCGGCCCCCTCGACGACCTCGAGCAGCGGGGCCGAGCGCGACCCGGACTCGGGGTCCAGGACCCGGCGCCACGCGAACACGAAGTCCTCGGCCGTGACGGGCCGGCCGTCGGACCATCGGGCCTCGGGTCGCAGGCGGAAGGTGAGCGTGAGTCCGTCCGCCGAGACCTCGTACTCCCGGGCCACGCCCGGCCGCGGCGAACCCTCGCCCACCGGGGGCCGCAGGAGCCCCTCGAACAGGGACCGGGCGATGGTCGTGGACGATTCGTCGGCGGCGAGCGACGGGTCGAGCGTCTCGGGGTCCCACATCGCGACGCGGAAGACGCGACCGGACTGCGTTCCCGGCGCCTCTGTGTCCCCCGGACAGGCGCGACAACCAGCGGTTTCCGCCAGCGCGAGGACGAGGCCAAACACCGTGCCGCAGGTCATCCGGGGCTGCGAGACCGTGGCGCGAAGCAGGGGACGCGAACATCCGATCGCGGTACGGTCATCGCCCGTTTGCATCTCCACCTGCACCGCACCGCCCCTCACGGCGCCGGAGGCGGATTCTGGACGGGCGGGGCGGGTGTCGGCGGTGTCGCCGGGGCCGGCTCCGCGGGCGCCGGCGTCGCCTCCGGAGTCGCGGCCGGGGGCGGCTGCGCGGCCTGCGCGTCGGGTCCCGCCGGGGCCGCGGGCGGCTCCGCGGCAGGGGCCTGGGCATCCGGGGCGGCCGGGGGCGCCGGCGGTTGCAGGACCGGGGTCTCGACCTTCTCGTTCGCGAGCGCGATGAAGCGCGCGACGTCCTTCAGGAACCCCTCGCACTCGTCGCTGTTCGTCGAGCGCGAGGCACGGTCGCACGCCGGGGTGTTCGGGGCCTGCTCGCACACGGCGCGCGCGAACTGCGAACAGGGATTGCGGCCGCAGGCCGCCAGCACCACGACCACGCCGATTCCCATCCTCATGACGGCCTTCAAGGTCCACTCCTTCCCGAGGGATGCCCCCGCCGGACCCACGGCCCGGCCACGAACATTTATTCTAGCACGCCCAGGCCTCGCGGGGTTGACACGACCGCGGCGGGGATGTAGAAATCATCAGCCTTGACGCCCCACTGCGAGAGTGGTGGAAATTGGTAGACACGCAAGCTTGAGGTGCTTGTGGAAGCAATTCCGTGGGGGTTCAAGTCCCCCCTCTCGCACCGCGTTCCCATCGTGATCGGGGTCGGGGTCTTGGCGCAGGCCTGCGCCCCGGAGGTCGAGGAGGTCGCGGGCCGGCTTCGCGCCGGGATCGAGGCGTCGCCCGGGACGTGGAGCCAGGACGTGGCGGGGGCCCTCGACCCCGCGTCCCGGCGGTTGCTGCGCGAGGTCTCGACCGAAGGTTGGCTGGCCGAGGTCCTGCAACCGCTGCGGACGCTGCTGGCCCGGGCCCGGCCCGTCCCCGGGGAGCCGGGTCTCTTGCGGGGCGACGAACCCTCCGAGTCCCTGTACTTCGTGCGGGACGGGCATGGAATGTACCTGAACCTGGCCCTCTCGGGGGCGTGGTTTTCGGAGTTGCATTCCCTCCAGTACCCGCGGCCGTGGTGACGCCGTGCAACGACTTCAGGCCAGCGCGAACCCGGTCGGCGGCCTCGCGGCGTGGAAGGGTTGCGGGACCGCGATCGGGTGGGCCGCGGCCCTCGCGCTCGTGGCCTGCGGGAAGTCCCCGACCCGCGTGTACGAGGCGATGGAGGAGGCCGCGCGCGAGGGAAAGGCCGCGGAGTTCGCGTCGTATTTCACCGAAGAGTCCCGTCCGTTCGCGGAGGCCCTGATCTCGCTGTACGCGACCGAAGGGGCCGCGGAAGGCCCGGCTCCGACATCCCTCGTGCTTTTGAGCCGCTCGACCGTGGAGTCCGAGTCGATCGAGGGGGAACAGGCCTTCCTGACGGTCCGCGCCCCGAGCGAGCAGGGCGGCCGGTTGCACACCCTGGTCTTCCGGAAGCAGGACGGCGACTGGAAACTGGACATCGCGGCGACCGAACGCAAGAACGCGGGAGGCGGGGATTGACGCCCCGAGCCCCGCGCGAGGCCGCATGGACGAGCAGACCGCCCGCGATCAGGTCACCGAGTGCTGCCGCCGGATGCACGAGCGCGGGCTCATCTCGGGCGGCGAGGGGAACGTCAGCGTCCGGGTCGGCCGCTCCCGGCTCGTGGTCACCCCCTCGGGTGTGAACAAGGGCTTCCTGAAGCCCGCGGACCTGGTGGTCACGGACCTGGAGGGTCGCGTGGTCAAGGGTCGCGCCCGGCCGTCGTCCGAGGTCCGGGTCCACCTCGCCGCGTACCGGGTGCGGCCCGAGGTCGGGGCCGTGGTCCACGCGCACCCGCCGACCGCCGTGGCGTTCACCATCGCCGGGGTCAGCCTGGCCCAGTGCGTGGTCCCCGAGGCCATCGTCACGCTCGGCGAGGTGGGGACGGCCCCCTACGCGACGCCGTCCACGGAGGCGCTCGCCTCCGAGGTCGAGCGGATCCTCGTGGACCACGACGTGGTCCTGATGGACCGGCACGGCTCCGTCACGCTCGGTCGCGACGTGTTCGAGGCGTACGACCGCCTCGAGGCCCTGGAGCACACCGCGCGCATCACCTTCCTGGCGCGCACCCTGGGGCCCTTGAAGCCGCTCCCCCGGGAGGAGGTCGAGCGACTGCGGGCCCTGCGCGAGGCCATGGGGGGGCGGTCGAGTTTCGCCTCCTGCGAGGGATGCACCGTGTGCGGTCCGGCCGGCGGGGGCGGCGACGAGGCGCTCGTGTCGGCCGTGGTCGCCGCGGTCCTGGCGCGCCTCGGCCGGGGATGACCCCCGGTCACGCCCCGTGCCCCCACCACCCCAGCGCGAGCGAGGCGAGGCCCATCAGGAGCAGCAGGCCCCCGATCAGGGAGCGCTCGAGGTGCGCGAAGCGCCCGAAGTCCAGGCGGCGCGCCCCCCGCCAGGCGGCCAGCGCCAGGACCCCCATGACCGTGATCGTGGCCGCGCCCGAGAGGACCACCATCCCCGACAACAGGACCGGGTCCCCGCGGGGGACCGCGCTCAGAAAGACCGGGATCATGGCCTCGCATGGGGAGAGCGCCAGGGACAGGATCAGGGTCACAACCGCGGTCGCGTCGGACATGCCCGAGCGGTGCGCGTCGTGCAGGTCGTGGTGGTGATGGTGCCCGGGCAGGCGGTCCAGGGCCAGGAAGAAGGCCCCGGCCGAGGCGAGGATGACCCCGGGCAACAAGTGCGCCGCGGGTCGGATCACGTCCTGGATCGCCACCCCGGCCAGCAGCAGGGCCAGGGCCACGGCCCCGGCGACCGCCGTGTGCGCGGCGCCGGCCGCCACGAGGACCGACAGCATGGTCCGGGCCGTCCAACCCTGGGCGCGGCCCACGAGCACGAAGGGCAGCCAGTGGTTGGGCAGGAGGCCGTGGACCAGGGAGACCAGACCCGCGGTGATCAGGAGGCCGGCGGTATCGAGGTTCAAGGTTGCGGCTCCGCGACAGGGGCCGGCCGCGCGGCGGCGGGCAGTCCCGCTGCAAGGGAGGCCAGGCGCAGGTACAGGTCCTTCGCGGCCACGAGCGCGTCCACGTCCACGTACTCGTTCGGGCGGTGGACCAGGAGGTTCCCGGGTCCGGCGATGACCGTGGGGAACCCCGCGGGCGCAAAGACCGCAGCCTCGGTGTAGGCCGACTTCCCGAACGGGTCCATCCGGTCCGCGACCTCGGCCTCCAGCGCGGTCGGGAGCGCGGTCCAGACCGCCGGGAGGGGGGGGTGGGGGAAGCGGAGCGTCGCGCCCGGGAACGCCGAGCGCGCCTCGGCCAGCACCCGATCCAGGACGGCGCGGTGGTCCAGGCCGGGCACCGGTCGCAGGTCGCAGGCCAGGACGACCTCGTCCGCGACCGACTCGATGGAGCCCGCGTTCAGCGTGACCTGGGGGGGGTGGAAGCGCTCGTCTCGCACCTTGGACAGGTCGTCGGAGATCGCCTTTAGCCGCCTCAGAAAGGCCAGGAGGGGCTTCAGGTCCCACGCCGAGTGCGTCCCGCCGGGCCTCAGGTGGTCCCGGGTCGCGTACGACACCGCGCACAGGCCGGGGACCATGTTGCGGACCCCCCGGCAGACCACGCCGACCACGACCTCGGCCGCGAGCGCCTCCACGTCCTCCATGTCGGCCGCCTCGAACAGGGCGTTGCGGCCCTGCTCCGGCCTCGCCGAGTGCGCCTCCTGGCCCACGACGAGCAGGACCTTGACGTCCGCTTCGTCCACGTGGCCCGGCCGTCCCTGGAGCAGGACCCTGCGCGCGACCACATCGAAGGGGACGTAGCCCTTCTCGCCGCGGACCACCAGGTTGTTGGTCGGCTCGCACACGACCACGAGGCGGACCGAGTCCGGGATGCCGCCCATCCGAAGCGTGTCCGCCGCGCCCAGCGCCCCGATTTCCTCGTCCGCCGAGAAGAGGATCGCCACGGAATCCGGCCAGGCCCCTTCGCGGGACAGCACGTCGAGCACCGCCATCGAGCCCAGCGTGTCGCTCGCCCCGAGGCCGTGGACCCGCTCGCCGTCCACGTGGGCCGACCGCGGGCGGTGGCCGGTCGCGGTCCACAGGGTCGGGTCCCCCGGGGGGACCGTGTCCGTGTGCACGCAGAACAACGCGGTGGGACGATCCGACCTCGCGGCCAGGAGGTTCGTCACCCTCCCCTGGTCGTCCCGCGGGTATCGCCGCAACCGCCAGCCGAGGTCCTGGTACAGGCGCGAGAGGTGCGCCACGAGGCCCTGGTTGGACTCGCCGCTCGACCGCGCGAGGCCGATCAGGGTGGCGAGTTCCTCGACCACGGGCTGTCCGTCGGACCTGCTCATGACACCGTCCCGTAGCGCCGTTCGAGGGCCTGGGCCGCGGCCACGAGGTCTTCCAGGGCGCTTGCGGTCGAGAACCGCACCCACGAGGCGTACTCCGCGCCGAAGGCCGCGCCCGGGGCCGCCGCGACCCCGACCTCGAGCCACTCCGCGATGAGGTCGTAGATCGGCCGTCCTTGCAGCAGGTCGCTCACGTCCGCGAAGACGTAGAAGGCCCCTTGCGGCTTCGGCGCCCGGATACCCCGCACTCGCCCGAGCGCGGCCACAAAGGCGTCCCGCCGCTCCTCGTAGGCGCGCCGCATCCGCTCGATGTCCGCGTCGCCCCGCCGCAGGGCCTCCACGGCCCCGACCTGGATCGGGGCCGGGATGCCGTTTGTCGTGTACAGGATCATCCGGCTCCAGGCCAGCTGGATGAAGTCCGCGGGTCCGACGAGGTATCCGAGCCGCAGGCCCGTCATCGCGTAGGACTTCGAGAAGGCGTAACACGTGACCGTCCGCTCGAACATCCCGGGGAGCGACGCGATGCTGACGTGGGGCAGGCCGTCGAAGAGGATGTCCTCGTAGGCCTCGTCGGACAGGACCACGAGGTCCCGCTCGGTCGCGACGCGCGCCAGGGCCTCGAAGTGCTCGCGCGGGACCACGGCCCCGCTCGGGTTGTTGGGCGAGTTCACGTAGATCACGCGGGTCCGCGGGCCCACGGCGCGGTCCAGGTCGGCCGCGAAGTCCGCGGGCGGGTACCGGCCCTCCATCAGGGGCAGGTAGGCGGGCATGGTCCGGCAAACGCCGTCCGCGAGCCCGACCAGTTTCGAGATGGACAGCCAGTAGGGGGTCAGGATCAGGACCTCGTCGCCCGGGTTCAGGAGGGTGCGCAGGGCCACGTACAGCCCGTGCATCCCGCCCAGGACCACGGCGATGTGCTCCGGGCCGGCCTCGATGCGGTTCTTCGCCCGGACTTTCTCGGCCAGGGCCTTGCGCAGGACCGCCTCGCCTTGGAGGGCCGGGTAGTGGGTGTGGCCCTCCCGCATCGCCGCGTGGATCGCGTCCGCGATGAACGCCGGCATCGCGAAGTCGGGCTCCCCGCGCTCGAGGTGGATCACGCGGATCCCGCGCGCCTCGTAGTCCAGGGACATGCGCCGGACCTTGGCCAGGTCGGACGCCTCGATGGCCGCCATCTTGTCGGACAGTCTCATCGTGGGCACCTCCGTCTTGCGCGGCGACCCCGCGGTCACCCCACGAGGTCGCGTTCCACGCCGAATTCCTCCTGGGCCCGGGCCAGACTGGGCCGGTACACGTCCTCGTACAGGTGCAGGCGCAGCCGGTTGGCGCCCCCCGGGACGAACGACTGGTCGCGGTCGCGCAGCAGCCCGTTCTCGATGGCATACCGCGTGATCCGGCAGGACAGGGTCTCCTCGTCGCCCAGGACCAGGTGCTCGTAGGGCCGCAGGAACCGCCGGTCCCGCCAGTCCAGCCCCGCCTTCGCGAACTTCAGGGCCGTGGCGCACAGGGCCAGGCAGTCCGGGTGTACCCCGTTGTAGCCGCCGTGCGGGTACAGGCTCGTCAGGGACCTGTATTCCAGTTCCCGCAGGACATCGAAGCGCGGGACCGCCAGGTCCTGGCCCAGCGAGTAGAAGCACTTCTCGGGGTGCGTCGTCACGCGGAAGGGCGTGGATACCGACGTCAGCAGGTTCCCCATCCCCCGGTGCAGGGCCAGGGCCGCCATCACGTACTCGATCTGCGGGTGCGCGTCCGAGATGCGGCTCTCGACGGTCCCGTAGCGCCCCTCGCGCACCCCGCCCCAGATCGTGTTGATCGCGTCGAAGTAGGGCTCCCAGTTCCGGATGCCCTTGGCGTTGATGCGCGCGATGATGTCCCGGTAGGCGTGCTCCGCGATGCTCCGGAAGTCCGCGAGGGTCGTCACGTTGTCCAGGTCCAGCAGGCAGCCGTTCTTGGGGAGCCCGTGCTCCTCGTAGGTCAGTTTGTAGTAGTGGGTGCGGGCGCTCGTGTACCGGGTCAGCCGCCCGTTGAAGATCGGCGTGCAGGCGTTGAAGGCAATGAGCACCGGCCGCAGCGCGTTCGTGAGGCGGAACTGGTCCCCGGCCACGCGCTCGTCGTCCCACAGGTCCACGTGGATGTGCAGGCCGGCCAGGGGGAGGAGCATCTCGCGGAACCAGAACCCGAAGATCCGGTTCTGAATCTTGTAGCGCGGCCTGTCCACGATCAGGGGGTTGCCGTCCAGGCGCACCCCGTAGGGCAGGGCGCGCAGCCCGATCCGCCGGGCGTACCCGTCCACCGCGGTCAGGGTCGCGACCAGGCTGCGGCCGACCTCCGTGAGGCTCTCGGCGGGCCTGCAACCGACCTCCACGGACGAGCGGTCGAACTCGAAGTGCAGGTCCCCGAGCAGGTCACGGATTTCCGGGTGCAGGTGGGGGCGGACGTCGCGCTCGAAGCCCTCGATCACGTCCGCGGCCCGGTTGCGCGCCCGGCCCGCGGAATCGAAGATCCACAACTCCAGTTCCGCGCCGATCAGGCGCCCGTGTCGCGGACCCGGAGCGACCTCCGGCCCCGGAGGGACCGGGGCCGCGGTCCCGCTAGTGGTCCTGCGAGTTCTGGCCATCGTTCGCCCGCCCGAGTTCTGCGGCCCGGTCGCGTGCGCGGAATACGGCCTGCTGGAGCGTCTGGAGGAATCCCTGGGCGTCCAGGTACGTCATGGCCGCGTGCGTGGTCCCCTGCGGGGACGTGACCTGGGCCCGCAGTTGCTGCGGGGACCTCGTGGTCTCGGTCACCAGTTTCGCCGCGCCGAACACGGTCTGGCGGACCAGGGCCCGGGACAGGTGTTCCGGCAGGCCCATCGCGACCCCGGCCTCGATCAGGCCCTCCAGCAGATAGAAGACGTACGCGGGTCCGGTCCCGGACAGGGCCGTGATCGTGTCGAGCCACGCCTCCGGGACCTGGACCGTGACCCCCACGGCCGAGAAGATCTGGGACGCGAGCAGGGCCTGCTCCGAGGACCCGTACCGGCCCAGGCAGTACGGCGAGATCGCCTCGCCCACCAGGGCGGGAGTGTTGGGCATCACGCGGACGACCGGGATGCCGGTTCGACCGGGCGGTCCCTGCCGCCTATCCCCCGCCCGCCCGTCCAGGCGCGACTCGATGAAGGCGGTCGTGATCCCGGCCGCGATCGAGATGACGACCTGGCCGTCGTGGAACTCGCCCGCGCATTCGTCGAGGACCCGGGCCATGACCTGCGGCTTCACCGCGAGGACCACGAAGTCGCTCTGCGCGACCAGGGCCTTGTTGTCGGTCGTGGTACGGATCCCGTAGGTGTCCGCGAGATACGCGAGGGCGACCTCGGAACGCCGGCTCGCGAGCACCTGGCGCGGCTCCACGATGCAGGCCTTGACCAGGCCCGCGATCAGGGCCTCGCCCATGTTTCCGGCCCCGAGCACACCGATGGTCTTGTCCGCAAGCAACGAAGTCGCCTCCCGGTCGGCCAGGCCGAGGTCGGACGAATGTTATCCAGGTTTGGCCCCGCGTCAACAAGAAACCGGCGGGAATCGGGTCTTGGGCCTGTTCGTGGGACGCTTCGGTCGCTCGGCCTCACGGCCCCTCGGACCCCGCGGTGTGGTGGGTGTCCGACCGCTTGTCGTTCGCGGCGATCAGGCACTCGAGGTAGTCCGCGGCCTTGAGCAGCGGGTAGTCCGGCTTGACCTGGGGGTTCGGGTCGGCCCGCACCAGGCGGTCCGCCATCCCGATCCGCCGGTCGCACGCAGACACCTCGCGGGCCACGTCGGGCTGGACGGGCTCGACCTCCCCGGACAGGCGGGACAGGTGGTGCATCAGGTCCTCTTCCCGGAAGGCGGGCAGGGGCTCCTCGCCAGGCGCGGGCGGGACCGGGAGGTCCGGGGTCACGCCCACGACCTGGATGGTGCGGCCGCTCGGCGCGTAGTAGCGCGCGATCGTCAGTTTGATGTAGTAGTCGCGCCGCAGCAGCGGGTGCAGCAGCGTCTGGACCGAGGCCTTGCCGAACGTCCGCTCCCCCACCACGATCCCCCGGCGGTTCTCCTGGATCGCGCTCGCAAGGATCTCGGCCGCCGAGGCGCTCCCCGCGTTGACCAGGACCACCACGGGGAAGTCGTAGGCCCCGGGTCGAGCCCGATAGACCTCGTCCCGGTCGCTCGGGTTCTTCACCGACACGATGACCCCGTTGTCGAGGAACTGGTCGGCCACCTGCACGGCCTCCTGGAGCAACCCACCCGCGTTGAAGCGCAGGTCGAGGACCAGGCCCCGCAATCGCCCCCCCCTGGTCTGGCGGACCAGGTCGGCCACGGCCCGCTCCACCGAGTCGCTCGTGCCGTCCACGAACCCCGTGATCTTGAGCCACCCCACGTCGGGGTGCCGGTCCAGCAACCGGGACTGGACGTTGAGGACCTCGATGCGCTCGCGGGTGATCGCGAACTCGAGGTCCCGCGACTCGCCGAACCGCCGGATCGTGAGACGGACCTCGGTCCCCTTCGGCCCCCGGATGCGCTTGACGACCTTGTGGAGGGGGAGGCCCTCCACGTTCTGGCCGTCCACCGCGATGATGATGTCCCCGGCCCGCAGGCCCGCCTTGAACGCCGGCTGCCCCTCCATCGGGGTCTCGATGAGGGTCTGGTCCCCCTTCTTCGTGAGCACGGCGCCGATGCCCTCGAAACTGGAGTCGGACGTGGCCTGCGTGTTCTCGTCCCATGCCCGGGCGGACAGGATCGTGGAGTGCGGGTCCAGGGACGCCAGGTACCCGCGCGCCGCGGCCGAAAACACCTTCGAGTCGCGGATGGGCGCGCCGGATTCCTGGCCATGCGTACGGATGAACGCCACCACGCGCTCGAAGTCGTCCTCGGTGAACGGGATGCGCGAGAACGCCCTTTCGAGGGCCTCCTGGCGCTCGCGCATCTGTCGTCTGGCCCGCACGACCTCGCGAGGGGTCAGGGACCGGAAGTCCTGGTCACTCCGGTCGCGGTCGCCCACCTGGTGCAGCAAGAAGGGGTCGCCCTTGGCCAGCCGCACCGTGGCGCCGCCGAAGCGCTGCCGGAGTTTCGGGGAGCGCTTCATCTTCCGGTAGTAGTCGTCTGGCAGGACCTCCCAGGCGGGCGACATCTCGCGCAGGGCGAAGTTCGCCGCCATGACCCAGGCCATGCGCTTGTCGTAACTCGGGTCAATGTAGAAGAGGCGCACGAAGCGCCGGACCTCGGCGAAGTCGTCCTCGCCGAACTCGATGCCTTCCCAGTCGTCCTTCGACTCCTCGTCGTCCGCGTCGCCGCGGAGCCGGTCGGGCTGTACGGCCGGGACCGGGGCCGCGCCCCCCATCCACACCGCCACCGCGACCGCCGGGATGAGCGTCCTTCGCACCACGCCTCCTGTCGAAAGCCCCGCTTCAACGGTACCAGAACGCGGCGGCCCGGTCCAATGATTCCCCGCTCCGCGAGCCGCTTCCTGATAAGATCGGCTCGATGCGACCCCTCATCGGACTGGTGGCCGGCCCCGCGTGTTTCGCCCTGGTGCTCCTGGCGGACCTGCCCGTGGGGGCCCAGGCCCATCGCCTGGCGGCCGTGGCGAGCCTGGTCGTCGTGTTCTGGGTCACCGAGGTCCTGCCCATCCCCGTGACGGCCCTGCTGGGGAGCGTCCTCTGCGTGGCGCTCGGCGTGGCCCCGGCCCGCGAGGTCTTCGCCCCCTACGCGGACCCGGTGATCTTCCTGTTCCTGGGGGCGTTCCTGGTCGGGGAGGCCCTGGTGGACTCGGGCCTGGACCGGCGGGTGGCCCGCGCCTTCCTC
Organism: Anaeromyxobacter dehalogenans; assembly: GCA_020722625.1. Lineage (GTDB taxonomy): Bacteria > Myxococcota_A > UBA9042 > DTJE01 > DTJE01 > DYKK01. The sequence continues at coordinate 584 of DYKK01000061.1, read as the reverse complement.
GCGGTTCCGGGCGTGGCCGGGTCCCCGGCCCGGCTCCTCGTCGCGCTGGGGGTCGGGACGGCCGCGACCTCCATGTGGATGAGCAACACCGCGGCCGCGGCGGTCGTGATGCCCCTGGTCGTCTCGATACTGGGCCGGGACGGCCCGCCCCGGCAGGGGTCGCAGGCGGTCCTGACCGTGGCCTGGTCGGCCAGTATCGGAGGCATCGCCACGCCCATCGGCACCCCCCCGAACCTCGTGGCGATCGGGTTTCTGGAACGCGCGACCGGGACGCACGTCGGGTTCGCAGAGTGGATGGCGATGGCCGTGCCCCTGATGGTCGTCCTGATGGTCCTCCTGATGGGCCTGAACGTCCCCGGGGCCGCGCGGTCGTCCCGCCCCGGCGCCCTGGGCCCCGGCGCGGCGGTCCCGGGTCCCTGGACCCCCGCGGAGCGGCGGGTCGCGGCGGTCTTCGGGTGCATGGTGGCGGCCTGGCTCGCCCCGAGCCTCGCGAAAATCGGCGGAGACGAGGTCGCCCGCCTCGTGGCGGCGCGGCTTCCCGAGGGGGTGGTTGCGGTGGCGGGCGCGGTGGCGCTCTTTGCGCT
>DYKK01000454.1 GCA_020722625.1 Anaeromyxobacter dehalogenans | reverse complement strand
CCGGACCCCGGATACCGGACTTCTTGGAAGTCGCGGCCCCAGGGTGGTGAAATGAAACGAAGCAGATTTCACGTCTATTCGAAGGATTGCGGACATTGATGGCAGATTCTGGACCCGGCCGACCCCGCACCGCCCGGGGCCGGCGTCGCGGGCGGTCCGTCCGGCGGCCCGCACCCCGCGACTTCCAGCTGGAAGGTCGGGTGGTCAATGCCGCAGTCGTGTTGCAGGTTCTCGGCCATCCGCTCCACCAGGGCCCGGCTCGCCCCGATCCCCTGGTCCGGGACCACCACGTGCGCGCTCATGGCCCGCCGCCGGCTCGACAGGCACCACACATGCACGTGGTGCACGTCCAGGACCCCGGGGGTGGCCCGGAGGCAGCGCGCCACGTCCTCGGCGGTCAGGCCCCGGGGCGCGCCCTCCACCAGGATGTTCGTGGCCTCCGCGAGCACGCCCCACGTCCCCTTGAGGATCAACAGGCCGATCAGGATGGACAGGATCGGGTCCACGAGCGGCACGCCCATCGAGATGAGCGCGCCGCCCGCGACGACCCCCAGGGAGTGCCCCGCGTCCAGGGCCAGGTGCAGGTAGGCGGCGCGCGCGTTGAGGTCCTTCGCGGCGTGCGCGTGCAAGAGCCACGCTCCCAGCACGTTCGCCACCAGTCCCACGGCCCCGAAGGCGAGGACGAGTCCTCCCCGGACCTCGGAGGGTTCCCACAGCCTCCGGACCCCCTCGAAGACGATCCACCCCCCGATCGCGACCAGGGCCAGGGCGTTCACGAAGGCGACGAGGATCTCGGACCGGACGTAGCCGTAGGTCTTCGTGTCCGTCGCCTTGCGCAGGGCGAGGCGCACGGCCAGGAAGGCCAGCGCGAGCGAGGCGAAATCGGACAGGTTGTGAAGGGCGTCCGAGACGAGGGCGAGGCTCCCCGCGAGGAGGCCGCCGGCCGCCTCCAGCCCGAAGATGCCCAGATTGAGGACCATGGCCGCCGCAACGGACCTCGCGGTCCGCCGGACGGCCAGGGTCGGGGTCTCGGCCTCACGCCCGTCCAAGGACGGTTTCCTCCAGAAATGCCTTCAAGCGCCGGAACGCCTGCCCCCGGTGGGACAAGGCGTTCTTCTCGTCGCGCGTCAACTGGGCGAACGTCCGGCCGAGGTCGTCGCGGAAGAAGACCGGGTCGTACCCGAACCCGTTGTCCCCGGCCGGCGTGTCCACGACCCGGCCCGCCACCTCGCCGATCGCGAGCACGGCCGCGGCCCCCGGCGGGACCAGGGGATGCGCGGCGACCCTCGTCACGCCGTCAATCCGCACGGTCGCGTCGCCCAGGACCGCCGCGGGTCCCACGAGCACGGCGTGGCACACGAACCGGCCCCGGCGGTCCGTCACCCCGTGCAAGTCCCTCAGCAGGCGCGCGATGTTGGCCGCGTCGTCGTGCTCCCGGCCCCCGTACCGGGCGGAGTGCACCCCCGGGGCCCCGCCGAGGGCCCGGACCTCGAGCCCCGAGTCGTCGGCCAGCGCCGGAAGCCTGGTCTCGCGAAACACGTGCGCGGCCTTCAGGATCGCGTTGTCCAGGAACGTCTGTCCCGTCTCCTCCGGGAGCGACCCCACCCCCACCTCCCGCGGTCCCACGAGCCGGACCGGGAGCCCCGCCAGCAGGGCCGCCACCTCGCGCACCTTGCCCGCGTTGAACGACGCGAACACCAGGGTCTGAAACGCCCGCCCCACGAGGGAATCGTCGCCTTTTCAGAACGCCCCCGTCCACTCATTGCGATGGACCGAAATCTGCCATCAATTTCCGCAAGTCTTCGAATAGACATGAAATCTACTTCGTTTCATTTCACCACCCTGGGGCCGCGACTTCCAAGTCGCGGCT
>DYKK01000453.1 GCA_020722625.1 Anaeromyxobacter dehalogenans | reverse complement strand
ACTAGCGAACCGCACTGACCCCGAGTCATGCGCCGTCGCCCGCGAGGGCGGAGGTGAAGCGTTGACAGGGGCATGCGCGGGCTGGGTATTGAGCCGCGAAATCCATGTTTCACTTCGGGGTGCCGACGCCGTGGAGGTAGGCGGAAGGCCACACCGGTCGAGCCGTTTTCGCGAGGATCGGCCGGACCCCGCGCGGTCAGAGACCCCACGCACGCGCAGAGACCTTCGGGACGGGAACCGAGAGATCTCGCGGCTGACCACGGCGTCACCAGGCGCCGGGGCCCGCATCGGGAACCCCAAGGGGACACGCCGATGATGAACGGTCGCGAGAGGTCGGACGACTCCGTAGTACCGGGGAAGTCGCCGAACAACGCGGGGCCCGAGCCCGCCGCGGAGGCGATGGAGGGAAGGGGGTCGGCCAAGGGGAACGCGGTCGAGACCGACGGCGTCCGGGCACAGGACCGGGCAGCGCCGACAAGTGGCCTCGAACGTGTACGACAGGCAGCAAGAGAGGACAGGAAGCTGCGCTTCACGACGCTCCTGCACCACGTCTACGACATCGACCGCCTGCGCGCGGCGTTCCTGGCCCTTGGGCGGGACGCGGCAGCCGGCGTCGACGGGGCGACGTGGCGATCCTATCGGGAGGCCCTGGAGGACAACCTCCGCGACCTCTCCGAGCGGATCAAGCGAGGCGCGTTCCGGGCGAGCCCAGTTCGGAGGACGTACATACCGAAGGCGGACGGGCGGCTCCGGCCGCTCGGCGTGCCCACGCTGGAGGACAAGGTCGTCCAGCGGGCCACCGTCGAGGTACTGAACGCGATCTACGAGGTGGACTTCCTGGGGTTCTCCTACGGCTTCCGGCCCGGGCGCAGCCCGCATCAGGCGTTGGACGCGCTCGCGGTCGGGATCGAGAGGAGGCGCGTGAAGTGGGTGCTCGACGCCGACATTCGTGCGTTCTTCGACACGTTGAGCCACGAGTGGCTGGTCCGGTTCGTCGAGCACCGCATCGCGGACAAGCGCGTCGTGCGCCTCATCCAGAAGTGGCTGAGGGCCGGCGTGATGGAGGAAGGGGTCAGGACGACGAGCGAGGTCGGGACGGTCCAGGGCGGGAGCATCAGCCCGCTGCTGGCCAACCTGTACCTGCACTACGTGTTCGACCTCTGGGTGCAGCGATGGCGCGAGAAGGAGGCGCGTGGCGACGTGGTCGTCGTGCGCTTCGCGGACGACTTCGTCGTGGGCTTCGAGCTCCGCGACGAGGCCGAGCGGTTCCTGACCGAGCTCCGCGATCGGTTCGCGAAGTTCGGGCTGGAGCTGCACCCCGACAAGACGCGGCTGATCGAGTTCGGGCGGTTCGCTGCCTCGAACCGGAACGACCGCGGCGACGGGAAACCGCCGACCTTCGACTTCCTCGGCTTCACGCACGCCTGCGGGCGCACGCGACGCGGGAAGTTCAAGGTCCTCCGCCAGACCGCCCGCAAGCGGATGCAAGCAAAGCTGCGGGGCGTCGCCAAGACGCTCCGCGATCGCCTGCACTGGCCCGTGCCGAAGATCGGCGCGTGGCTCGGGGCCGTCGTCCGTGGTCACGTCAGGTACTTCGGCGTCCACGACAACGGCCCCGCGATCTCCGCGTTCCGCCACGCCATCGGGTGGCTCTGGAAGCGTGCGATCAACCGCCGCAGCCAGAACGACCGGACGACGTGGGAGAGGATGCGCCGACTGATCGACCGCTGGCTCCCCCCCGCGAGGATCTGCCACCCATGGCCCAACGAGCGCCTGGCCGTCATGACCCAAGGCAGGAGCCGGATGCGGTAGCTCCGCAAGTCCGGATCTGTGGAGGGGGCCGTGGGCGACCATGGTTCCTACTCCGACTG
>DYKK01000452.1 GCA_020722625.1 Anaeromyxobacter dehalogenans | reverse complement strand
GATCTCGCAGGACCTCCTGCGCCGCGCCGCCGACGCGGAATACCGTGCCCTGGGCCGCGTGGTCCGCGAGGAGGTCGAGGAGGGCTGACCCGGGGGCGAGCGTCCCGCCGCCACGTCCCCACCTCGAGCCTCCCGCCGCACCGCCGGCATGATATATCATGAGGGTGTCCCCGGGGAGACCCACATTGTCACGACGTCCAGGTCGAACCGATGGTCAGGACGCAATGGCCGCGACCAATGCCCCGACCAGGAAGTCGCTCGGTTCGTTCTACACCAGCGAGCCGATCGTGCGCCTGCTCGTCTTGTGGGGTATGCGACGACCGCACGAGGTCGTCATGGACCCGTCTTGCGGAGACGGCCGGTTCCTGGTCGCGGCCGCGGCGGCCGGTGCGACCGAGACGATCGGCGTGGACATCGATCCAGCGGCCGTCACACGCGCAAACGAAGCGCTGTCGCGAAGCTCGCGGCCGTTCAGGGTCATCGAGGGCGATTTCTTCGAGGTCCTCCCGGACACCCTGCCACCGGTGGACCTCGTCGTGGGAAACCCCCCCTTCATCCGGTACCAGCGCTTTTCCGGGGATGCGCGCCGGAGGGCACTCGAATCGGCCCTGATGATGGGCGTCCATCTCACCCGGCTCACGTCGTCCTGGGCTCCGTTCCTCCTCCACGCGGTGCGGTTCCTCCGGCCGGGCGGGGAGATGGCGATGGTGGTGCCGGCCGAGATCACGCAGACGGACTACGGGCTTGCAACCTTGAGGGGCCTGGCCAGGCACTTCGGGGGCATCACCCTCCTCGCGTTCGAGCGCAACCTCTTCGAGGACGCCCAGGAGGAGACATGCCTGCTGCTCGCGACCGACCGGGGCGCGTCGTGTGAGCAGGTGGCGTTCGTGCCCGTCCGGGACGCGACCGACGCGGCCGGGGTCATTCAGACCGACCGGATCGGCGGGGTCTCGATGCCGGTGGAGCCCCACGCGGGGAATGTCCGGTTCGCGGAGGCATTGCTCGCCGCAGAGGAACGAGAGGCGTGGGACCTGGTCAAGGAGTCGCCCGGCGTGGTTCCGATCGGATCGATCGGGTCCGTCACCAACGGGTATGTCTCAGGCGACAACGACTTCTTTCACTGGACGAAGGCGCGGGCCGCGGCCGCCGGACTCCCGGACTCCTGGTTGCGTCCATCGGCGCGGTCCTCGCGAGTTCTGCGGGGTCTCGCATTCACGCCGGACGATGTCGAACACCAGGAACGGGGAGGCAGGGCGTCGCACTTGGTGGTCCCCGAGCATGACCTGTTCTCGGGGGACCCGGTGGCATTGCAGCGCTTCACGGCCGAGGGAAAGGAGCGCGGCGTGGAGAGTCGCTTCAAGTGCCGGACTCGCGAACCCTGGTGGAAGGTCCCCGGCCTCATCGTCCCGGACGTGTTCGTGACGTACATGGCCGGGGCCCACCCCCGCTCGGCAGTGAACCAGGCCGGTGCGGTCTACAGCAACAGCCTGCACGGCGTCCGTCTCGCGCCCGGTCACGACCCCGAGGCGTTCGTGCTCGGGTGGTACACGTCGGCCGCACTGCTGAGCCTCGAAATCGAAGGTCGGAGTTACGGCGGGGGGATCCTGAAGGTGGAACCCAGGGAGATGCTTCGTGTGCGCCTGCCGTGTGTCGCCGGCGTCCCGGCCGGCCTGGCCGCGCGGGTGGACGCCCTTCTCCGGTCAGGGCGATACGAGGACGCGAGCAGGACGGTGGACGAAGCCCTGCTGGTCGGCGTGCTCGGGTTCCGCGAGGGAATGGTGGCGACCATCCGGTCGGCACGCGAGCGGCTTGTGAACAGAAGGCTCGGGAGGTCACGGAAAGCGCATGTCCACGCTCGCTGACGAGGTCCGCC
>DYKK01000451.1 GCA_020722625.1 Anaeromyxobacter dehalogenans | reverse complement strand
CATCCCCCACGCCTTGCTCCACCGACGGGTGCGGGTGGAGGTGGATTCCCACCTGACCGAGGCGGTCGTCGCCTTCCTCGCCGAGGTGGGATGTCGAACCGCGGACGACGCCGCGCCGGACCTGGTCATCGGGCCGCGGCCCGCCGTGGAGGCGGCCGCCGAGGCGGGCCACGCCTTTCTGGAGGCCGGCTTCCCCTCGCCGGGCAGCCACGCCCTGCACCCGACCCCCTCCTGGTTCGGGTTCGAGGGCGCGATGCGCCTCGCCGAGGCCGTGGTGAACCGCCTGGTCCAGTGGGAGCACGTGGCGCGCTTCAGGCGCCTCGCGCGGCGCTGAACGGCCCCCCGGCCTGCGGCATCAGCCCGAACCGCCGCAGGTCCTCCTGGAAGACCACCTCGTCGGCCAGCATCTGGGCGAGCCAAAGAGCGCCGCGGTATCCCAGGGTCGGCGCGGTGGCCAGGGCGTGACGACCGTAAGACGGAAACCCGAAATCCACGTGCGGGATGCGTCGCCGCCCGAGGACCTCGGTCCCGAGGGTCGTGGTCAGGCACAGGTCCACCGCCCCCGTCGCCAGGGCCTCGGCCCCGGGCCACCCGGGGTCGTCCGGGGGCGGATATTGCGTCGAAACATGGCCCGCCGGCACGGCCCCGAGGTCGGCCACGAACTCCGCGAGGCGCGGGGCCAGGTACGGGTCCCCGACAAACCCGATGCGTCGCCCCCGCAGGACCCGGTCCGAGGCGCGGCCGAGCAGAGGGGCGCACGCCTCCTCTTCGGCCCGGATCAGGTCCTCGCAAGGCCCTTGCCGGCCGGTCGCGCCCGCCACGGCCCGCAAGAACGCCGCGGTCCCCCGGAGCCCGAGCGGGACGTCCGCCTCCACGAGCGCGGCCCCCGTGCGCCGGGCCAGGATGCGCGCGGCCTTGCGGCCGTAGGGCAGGGACACGACGGTCCTCGCGGTCGCGGCCCGCGAGAGCCGCGCGACGCCCTGGTTCGAAGGCCACACCGAGGCGACCCGCAGGCCCAGGCCCCCCTCGAGCAGGCGCTTGAGTTCAAGGACGTTCGCCAGGTTGTCGGCCTCGGTGCGGTCGAGGAGCAGGCCGACCACGGCCACCGCGTCCTCGTCCATCGGGTCCGGCGCGAGGTCGAGCCCGGACGCGAGGGCCGCGAGGACCTCGGCGTACCCGTCCAGCCAGTCGCCCTGGAGCGACTTCGCCGCGACCTCCAGGACGGGCTTCCCCGTCTCGGACCGGACCAGCCGGGCCAGGCGGTCGTACTGGCTGCCCGTGATGGCCGCCATCGGGAGCGCGGTCACCAGGACCACCCCGACGTCCGGTTCCGAGGCGACCCGCCGCAGCAGGTCCGTGAGGACGCCCTCCCGGTCCACGATCACGTTGTTCGTGTCGGCGACCGTGTGGATCACGCGGTGGCGGCTCGTGGCATCGAGCAGGGTCGAGTGGAGGTCATGGGTCCCGTGGACGAACTCGGCCTTGAAGAACAGGCAGTCCGGGCCGTCCACGACCACGGATGCGTCCGGGACGGCGTTGACCGCCAGATAGACGCCGACCGTGAAGGGCATGCGGACGTAGTCGTTCCAGGAATCCTGGCTCACGCTCGTCCCCCACTCCCGTCTTCCGCGCCCGCCTCCCACCACCACGCCTCGGACGAGGTCGAGAGGTGCGCCGCGTGGTCGCGGTAGAACGGCAGGTCCGCGATTCCGACCAGGCGTTCCAGACTGCGCAGGGCCCCGTCCAGGCCCATCTCGAACTCCCGGGCCGAGAACTGGCCCAGGCCCCTGCGCGTCAGGCGGTGGTCGTAGAAGAACTCCGTGAACACGGCCCGCATGGCCGGGTCGCGCAGGAAGGCGTCCAGGTCGTCCGGGGTCTCGAAGGGGA
>DYKK01000060.1 GCA_020722625.1 Anaeromyxobacter dehalogenans | reverse complement strand
GATTCCGGCCTATGTGCCACTCCAGGGATAGAGCCCGTTCGAGACCTCGATCTCGTAGGACTCGCAGGACGGAGGCTTCGTCTTGTCCCGGCGGATCCGGATGTAGAACTTCTTTCCGTTGTCGGAGCACTGGTGCTTCCCCTTCTCCGCGTAGCCGGGGCAGGGATTGCAGAAATCCGCTCCGGCCACCTGCACGCAGGCATCGTAATCTGGAGGGGGCGAGCAGCTCTCTTTGGTCACGGTCGAACATCCGCACTCCCCGGCCGTCGCACTGTAAAAGTTCGTGGCCCACTCCGCGACCAGGCTCCCGGAGCAGATGTTGTCGGTCTCGGCGCAGGACCCCCGATACAGGTCCATCACGAACGTGTTGTCCGGGTTCTTCGTGAAGAAGATTTTCAAGTTGAACAGGTCGCAGGCGTTCGGTTCCGCGTCCCAGAACAGGTCCCGGGCGTCCACGACGTACCAGTCCTCGTCGTCCGCGGGAACGATGTTCCCCCCGAGCACGACCTTCGTCCCGTTGTCGCCCATCGCCCCGATGGACACGGCGTGGTTGCACGCCTCGCCCCCGTCCTTCTCCTCCATCCCCGCCTGGCACTCGCACCCGTCGTGGAAGTCCTCGTTCACGTCGTACCATCCGGGCGTGTAGTTCCCACCCGGGTCCGTGGCGGCGGGGTCGCACCCGAGGATCTTGCACTGCCCCTCGCACCCCACGCTCCCGTGCAGGTCCACGCCGGCCTTGGGCGGGCACAGGTCCACGGGGTCGCCCTCGTCGGTCTGGCCGTTGCAGTTGTCGTCCTTGCCGTTGCACGCCTCGCTCGCGAGCGGGTGGATCATCGGATCCAGGTCGTCGCAGTCTCCGGACTTCTGCGTGTTGTAGAGCCCGACCTGGCCGCACAGGCACTTGAACTTGGACGACGACCCGAACCCGTCCGCGTCCCCGTCGTAATACCAGGGCTGGCACCCCTTCGAGTTCTCGGGGTCGGCGATCCCGTCGCAGTCGTTGTCGAGACCGTCGCATTTCTCCGAGGCGGTCGGATAGATGTCCCCGTTCGTGTCGTCGCAGTCATACTGCTTCTCGGTCCCGGTGTAGGGCGCCGTCGGCTGGCACAGGCACTTGGTCTGTCCCGCGACCCCGTACCCGTCCCCGTCGTTGTCGAGCGAGTACTCGACGCACCCGGCCGCCCCCTCGTCGTCCGTGGTCCCATCGCAGTCGTCGTCCATCCCGTTGCAGATCTCCTGGACCCCGGGGTGCACCCCGTCGTTCACGTCGTTGCAGTCCCCGGGCGTCATCGTGTGGCCGGACCCCGGGTCCTTGCACAGGCACGTCCCCACGCCCATCCCGTACCCGTCCTGGTCCACGTCCTGGTAGTAGGTCGTGCAACCAGCCGCGCCCTCCGGGTCCGTCTCCCCATCGCAGTCGTCGTCCAGCCCGTTGCATTCCTCCCGCCCCGGGGTCTTCGCGTCGCACGCCGTGAGCCCCGTGGGCAGGCACTGGCGCGACCCCGTGCACGTCCCCCACTCGTTGTGGACGTAGCAGTCCGTCGAGGCGTTGACCTGGATCGCGAGCACGTTGCACTCGCACGTCCCGTCGTCCGGCACGCACTGGTCCAACGTCCCGCCGCCCGCGATGGGAACGTTCTGGCACGAATACCCTTCCGGGCACGGCCGGTCGTCCTCGCCCCCGCACTTCACCCCGCAGAAACTCCCGCTCGCCGCGTACGACACGCACCGGTTCTCGCTGACCTCGATGGACGACGCGCACTCCGAGTTCTCGCGGCACGGCCGGCACAGGTACAGCCCGAACGGGATGCAGACCCAGGCCGGCTCCCCCTCGGTGTTGACGACCTGGCGGCATCCCCACCCTTCCGGGCAGTCCTCGGCCGCGTAACAGAACTGCGTGCAGACCTTCCCCTCCGGGGAGTCCACGCAGAAGCCCGACTGGCAGTTCTCGTTCTTCTTGCAAGGGCAGCCGAACGCCCCGAGGCACGGCTCCGCGGTCTCGCCCGCGTCCTCCCCGACCCCGACGTCCTCGCCCGCGTCCTCCCCGACCCCGACGTCCTCGCCCCCGGGACCGAGGTCCCCGCCCCACAGGTCCTTTCTGCCAGGGTCCCTCGTGTCCCGGAGGTCCTGCGAGGCCGCGTCGTCCCCGGCCGTCCCCCCGTCCCGGTCCCGGCCCCCCGGGGTCGTCCCTCCCCCGCCGCACCCGGCGGCCACCCCGATCGCCAACACCGCGCACGTCCAGCCATGCTTGCGGGTCATCACGTCCTCCACGTGCCCCGGTCCGACGGCATTATCTGGAAATGGCTCCGGCCCTTCCACGCGAAAAGATGGGTGCCACTCCGCGCCCGGCCGGCGGCGGTCCCGTCCCGTCAGGCCACCTGCACCAGGACCACGGTGATGTTGTCGCGCCCGCCGTTCCGGTTCGCCTGGTCAATCAGGGCCGCGCACGCCCCGTCGAGGTCCCCGTCGGCCTCGCTCACGATCCGGAGCATGTCCGGGGCCTCGACCTCCCCGGACAACCCGTCGCAGCAGAGCAGGTAGATGTCACCCGGCGTCACGGGCTCTCTCTTCACGTCCACCACGACGGTGGGCTTCATCCCGAGCGCGCGGGTGATGATGTTCTTGTGCGGGAAGTTCTTGATCTCGTCCGGCGTCAACTGGGCCAGTCGCTTGTAGTCGTTCAGCAGGGAGTGGTCCTCGGTCAGTTGCTCGATCCGCCCGTCCCGGATCCGGTAGCACCGCGAATCCCCCACGTGCGCGATGACGCAGTCCCCGTCCTCGAAGTGCGCGGAGACGCACGTGGTCCCCATCCCCTTGAACTGGAGCGCGGTGCCCGCCTTCTCGAAGACCATGTAGTTGGCCCACTTGACCCCGACGACCAGGCGGTTCTCGGCCTCGGACAGGCGCCGGTCTCCCTTGTAAGGCCAGGTGATGTCCGGGTTGTTCCTGGTGGACTCGAAGAACCCGGAGATCTGGTCCACGGCCAGCTGGGAGGCCACCTCCCCGCTGGCGTGCCCCCCCATGCCGTCGCACACCACGAAGAGCCGATCGTCCGGCTGGACCAGGAAGCGGTCCTCGTTGTGGGTGCGTTTCCGGCCCACGTCGGTGCGGCCGGCGTGTCGAATCTCCATCCCGCTCACCTCGGTCCATCCGGCGGGTGACGCATCCTACCACCCGTTTCGAGCGACAGGCAACCATCCCGTATTTCTGCAAGAGACATGCCGTCTTCCGCCCCCCCCGGTCCCCGTTTTCCGCGTGCGATTCTATAATGCCGCCGCCGGAGGCCATCGCCTTGAGCGACGACGCGATCGAGATCCTGGGCGCCCGCGAGCACAACCTCAAGGGCATCCGCGTCGTCATCCCCAAGCGACGCCTGGTCGTCCTGTCCGGCGTCAGCGGGTCGGGGAAATCCTCGCTCGCCTTCGACACCCTCTTCGCCGAGGGCCAGCGCCGCTACGTGGAATCGTTGTCCGCGTACGCCCGCCAGTTCCTCGGGCAACTCGAAAAGCCCCGCTACGACGCCATCCACGGCCTGACCCCGACCATCGCCATCGAGCAGAAGAGCGCCTCCTCCAACCCCCGATCCACCGTGGGCACCATCACCGAGATCCATGACTACCTGCGCGTCCTCTTCGCCCGCGCCGGGGACCAGTTCTGCCACCGGTGCGGGCGCCCGGTCGCCCGCCAGGAGGCCGCCCAGATCGTCCGCGAGGTCCTCGCCCTGGGCCGCGACGCGCCCGTGCGCCTGACGCTCCTCGCGCCGCTCGCCCGGGGCCGCAAGGGCGAGTTCCGCGACCTCTTCGCCTCGCTCCAGGCCCAGGGGTTCGCCCGGGTCCGCGTGGACGGCCGGGTCCACGACCTCTCCGACCCGCCCGCGCTCGACAAGAACCGCAAGCACGACGTGGACGTGGTCGTGGACCGCCTCGTCCTGAAGGAGGGCGTCGCCGCGCGCCTGACCGACTCCGTCGAGACCGCCCTCAAGGCCGGCGGGGGCCGCGTGGTCGTCGCCGTCGAGGGCGAGCCGGACCGCGTCTTCTCCGAGCACCTTGCCTGCGAGACCTGCGGCCTGTCCTTCCCGGAACCGAGCCCGCAACTCTTCTCGTTCAACAACCCCGCCGGGGCGTGTCCGGACTGCCACGGGCTCGGGACCGCGCTCGACGTGGACCTCGACAAGGTGGTGCCCGACCCGTCGCTGTCCCTGAACGCGGGCGCCATCGAGCCGTGGTCCAAGGCCCTCGACGGCCTCGGGCTGACCGGCGAGGTCCTGCGCGGCCTCGCCCGCGTCCACGGGATCGACCTGGACCGCCCCTTCCGCGACCTCCCCGAGGCGCACCGCCGCCTGATCCTGTACGGGGACGACCGGCGCGTCCCCATCGAATGGAACTCCCGCAACTTCCGGGGGTCCGCGCGCATCCGCTACGAGGGGGTCGCGAACACCCTGCTCCGCCGCCTGCGCGAGACCCGCTCCCCCGAGATGCGCGCGTTCTACCAGCGGTATCTGACCGACCGCCCGTGCGACGCCTGCGGGGGCCGCCGCCTGCGGCCCGAGGCCCTCGCGGTCCGCGTGGGCGGCCTCGACATCGCCGAGATGTCCGGGATGACGATCACGCGGCTCCTGGGCACCCTTCGCGACCTCCGCGTCCCGGACCACCACGCCCCGATCGTCTCGGAACTCCTCAAGGAGATCCTGTCGCGCCTGCGCCTCCTCCAGGACCTCGGGATCGGATACCTGACGCTCGCGCGCTCCGGGGCGAGCCTGTCGGGCGGCGAGGCCCAGCGCATCCGCCTCGCGAGCCAGATCGGCAGCGAACTCACCGGCGTCACCTACGTCCTCGACGAGCCCTCGATCGGCCTGCACCCGCGCGACAACGGTCGCCTGATCGCGACCCTCCAGCGCCTGCGCGACCTCGGAAACACCGTGGTCGTGGTCGAGCACGACCGGGACGCCATCCTCGCCGCGGACCACGTGATCGAGTTCGGCCCGGGCGCGGGTCGCCACGGGGGCGAGGTCGTCTTCGCGGGCACCCCGGCCGAGATGATGCGCAGCGAGGTCTCCCTGACCGGGGCGTACCTGTCCGGACGCCGCCGCATCGAGGTCCCGCGCTCGCGCCGGGCCGGCCGCGGCCGCCTCGTCCTGCGCGGGGCCCGCGGCCACAACCTCAAGGGGATGGATGTGGCCTTCCCGCTCGGGACCTTCACCGTGGTCACGGGCGTCTCGGGCGCGGGCAAGTCCTCGCTCGTGACCGAGACGCTCTGCCCGGCCCTGGCCCGGGCGCTCGAACCATCGTCCAGGGCCCGCCCCCTCCCCCATGACGGCCTGGACGGGGCCGCGCGCCTGGACAAGGTCATCGTCGTGGACCAGGAGCCCATCGGCCGCACCCCGCGCTCCAACCCCGCCACCTACACCAAGGTCTTCGATGGCATCCGCGCCCTGTTCGCGGCCACCCGCGAGGCCCGGGCCTTCGGCTTCGCCCCGGGCCGCTTCTCGTTCAACGTGCGCGGGGGCCGCTGCGAGCGCTGCCAGGGGGCCGGGGTCCTGCGCGTCGAGATGCACTTTCTGGCGGACGTCTTCGTCACCTGCGAGGAGTGCGGGGGCCGCCGGTTCAACGAGGCGACCCTTCGTGTCCGCTTCAAGGGCCTGACCATCTCCGACGTCCTGGACCTGACCGTGGACGAGGCCCTCCACGTCTTCACCCACCACCGCGGGATCCGCCGCATCCTCGAGACCTTGCGGGACGTGGGGCTCGGCTACATCGCGCTCGGCCAGCCCTCCCCGACCCTCTCGGGCGGCGAGGCCCAGCGCATCAAGCTGTCCCGCGAACTGGCGAAGGTCTCGACCGGCCGCACCCTCTACGTGATGGACGAGCCCTCGACCGGCCTGCACGCCGACGACGTGCGTCACCTGCTGGGCGTGGTTGACCGTCTCGTCTCGATGGGCAATACTGTCATCATGATCGAGCACAACCTCGAGATCCTGAAGGTCGCGGACCATGTGATTGACCTCGGTCCCGAGGGCGGGGACGAGGGCGGGTTCCTGGTGGCGGCCGGCACCCCCGAGGAGGTCGCCGGGTGCCGGGCGTCGCACACGGGGCGCGTGCTCGGGCCCTTCCTGGACGCGAGGATCCCCTCCAGGGTCCGTTCGAACAAGAGGATTTCCGCATGAAGTCCGAGAACCGCTTCGCGTTCCTCCTCGCCGTCGCGATGCTCCCCGCGGCGTGCCGCGTCCCCGAGGGGGAGTCCACCGGGGACGAGGCCCGCTCCGGGGCCGTCGAGGTCCGCCCCGGGGTCCTCCAGGACGACCAGGTCGCGGCCCGCGGAGACCCTGTGGATTTCAAGCAGTTCCGGGTGGGCCAGGTCACCCCGTGCACGATCAACGTTTACTGGGACAACCCGGCCGTCGCGTCCCGCCTGGTCCTGCGGGACATGTTCGGCGGGACCGTGGCCGAGGTCGTGCACGCGAAGGGGTCCGGCAAGGATACCCTCGGTCCGGTGCCCCTCAAGGACGGGACGTTCTTCCTGGAGATCGCGGCGAAGTCGGGGGCGTCCGTCTATACGGTCGAGTTGTTTCTGGGCGACCCGGAAACGATGGGGAGCGAGGCGATTCCGTGGCCGGAATGAGTTCTTGGGCGAGCGCTCTCGAATGGATGAACCGTGAGGAATGGAGGGCGTTTCATGGCGTTTTCGGGGTCGCCCACGGTTCCTGGGGGCGCGTGGGGAGTGAATTCCTGGGGACTTCAGACCCCAGGGAGGGCTGGAGTCCCCAGGGCCGATCCCAGGGGACGCCGGACCCCAAAAACCCTGGGAGTCCGGCAGGATACCTGAAAAAAGGGGTTGACAGTCGGCCACGAACGCGGTAGAAAATGTCTTCCGTTCTTCAGGACGCACGGACGGATGAGTCAGTTCGAGGTCATCCGCGACATCGGGGAGAGCATCAAGGAACTGCTCAAGGGCTCGTTCCGCGCGGCCGGCTTCACCACGGTGACCGTGTCGAACGACCGGCCCAAGAAGGACAACGTCAAGAGCCTTCCCCTCGTCTCGTGCTACCTGTATCACGTGGCGTTCGCCCCGGGCTACAAGGAGCGGACGGACCACCTGGTCACCACGTACGCGAAGGACGGGCGCTTGATCGAGTACTACCAGGACGCGCCGGCCTACATGCATGCCCAGTTCATCGTGTCCGTGTTCGGGAACACCCCGAACGAGGAGAACCTCCTCCTCGGGCTCGTGGTCAAGACCTTCCTGGAGAGCCCGATCCTGCACGGGGAGATGCTGAAGGGGGACTCGTTCTTTCCGGACGACAAGATCAACGTGTTCCCGAACCTCCAGGCCGACTTCAACGATTCGCTGGCCTTCTGGAGGAGCCTGAACGAGGAAGTCCGACCGTCGCTGTTCTACTACGCGAAACTGCGCATCGAGTCCGAGCGGCGGTCCGAGGAGTTGCAGAGGGTTACTGGCAGGGATCTTGCAGTCCGTCGTCCCGGATGAGGGGCGCCCGGACGCCGGGGACCCCGGCCAGTAAACCTCGGGGGTTGGGACCCATGGTTTCGGCAACGTGACAAAAGGAGGTTTGCATGGCCACATCGTACCTGTCCCCCGGCGTCTATGTGGAGGAAGTGGACCGAGGCACCAAGCCCCTCGAGATGGTCGGCACCAACACGGTGGCCTTCATCGGCGAGAGCAAGGCCGGCCCGGTCAACCAGCCGGTCCTCTGCACGAACTGGAGCCAGTTCACCAAGACCTTCGGCGACTTCCAGGGCAGTGAGTACCTCGCGCACGCGGTCTATGCCTTCTTCAACAACGGCGGCGGCCGGTGCTACGTCCTGAACGTCGGGACCGAGGAGCAGGCCAAGGAGCGCGGCGAGGACGTCTCGAGCCGGGCGGCCCTCTACATCGGGAGCGACAACGGCCCCGGGACCCGGACCGGCCTGAAGGCCTTCGAGGACATTGAGGACATCAACATCGTCTGCGCCCCGGGCCAGACGGACCCGGTCATCCAGGACGCGGTCCTCTCGCACTGCGAGAACATGCGCTACCGCTTCGCGATCCTGGACTCGCCCGAGGTCATCGAGAAGGGCGGCGTGGACAAGATCCCGAAGCCGCGCGACTCGAAGTATGGCGCGTACTACTTCCCGTGGGTCGAGGTCTATGACCCGGTCAAGGGCAACATCTACCAGCCCCCGTCGGGGTTCATGGCGGGCATCTACGCGCGCTCCGACACCGAGCGCGGCGTGCACAAGGCCCCGGCCAACGAGGTCGTGCGCGGGGCCCTCGGCCTGCGCTACCAGATCACCAAGGGCGAGCAGGACATCCTGAATCCGCGCGGCATCAACTGCATCCGGTCGTTCCCGAACCGGGGCATCCGCGTCTGGGGCGCCCGGACGATCTCGAGCGACGCGTCCTGGCGCTACATCAACGTGCGGCGCCTGTTCAACATGGTCGAGCAGTCCGTCGAACTGGGGACGCAGTGGGTCGTGTTCGAGCCCAACGACCAGCGCCTGTGGAAGCGCGTGACGCGCGACATCAGCGCGTTCCTGCTGCGCCTGTGGCGGCAGGGGGCCCTCTTCGGCAAGACGCCCGAGGAGGCCTTCTACGTGAAGTGCGACGAGGAGACGAACCCGCCCGAGGTCATTGACGCCGGCCAGATGATCGTCGAGATCGGCATGTGCCCGGTGAAGCCGGCCGAGTTCGTGATCTTCCGGATCGGCCAGATGCCGGCGGGCGGCGAGGTCTCCGAGTAGGGGCCCCATCTCCCAGGCGAAGCCCTCGAAGAGGGCGAGCCTGGGGAGGACGTGCCTCGGATGGCACGTCCGATCGATGGGGGGACGGGGCCTGCGGGCCCCGCTGACGAGGGGGTCTTTGGTCCGGGCCATGGGGTCCGGGCCGTGATGATTCTCTTTTTCTGGGAGGTGTGCCATGCCCAACAGGAGACCACACGACCACATCGGGAACTTCAATTTCAAGATTGAAATTGAAGGGGTGACGCAGGGTGCGTTCCGCAACGTCGAGGGGCTCGACTCCGAGACCGAGGTCGTCGAGTACCAGGACGGGGACGACATCATCCTGCGCAAGCGGCCCGGCCGGACGAAGTACTCCAACATCGTCCTCAAGCGCGGCTACGTCAACACCGACGAACTGTGGCAGTGGCGCAAGAAGGTCATCGAGGGGAAGGTGGAGCGCAAGAGCGGCTCGGTCATCCTCTGCGCCGACGACGGCACCGAGATCATGCGCTACAACTTCTTCGAGGGCTGGCCCTGCAAGTGGAAGGGCTTCACCCTGGACGGCAAGGGCAACGACGTGAACGTCGAGGAGATCGAACTGGCCGTCGAGAAGATCGAGCGGATGTAGTCGTCCGATCCCCCGCCCCGGGGGCCGGCTCCGGGGCGGGGTTCCCCCCGACCCTTCCGAAGAGGTAACCCATGGCATTCCGGACGGAATTCGAGTTCACGCTCCCGCGCGGGTACGTGGACAAGGACGGCAAGGTCCACAAGAAGGGCGTGATGCGCCTCGCGACCGCGAAGGACGAGATCCTGCCGCTCCAGGACTACCGGGTCCAGCAGAACCGGGCGTACCTGGTCGTGATCTTGCTGTCCCGCGTCATCACGAAACTCGGGGACCTCAAGAGCATGAACCCCTCGATCATCGAGGAGTTGTACGCGTCCGACCTCGCGTATCTCCAGGACTTCTACCGGCGAATCAACGAGGACGGCACGTCGCACGTCAAGGTCACGTGCCCCGAGTGCAAGCACGCGTTCGAGGTGGACCTGGGAGGTGAACTCAACGTGGGGGAATGATAGGCTACCCCCTGGACAAGTTGTACCAGGAGGTAGCGTACATTGCCTATCACTTCCACTGGTCCCTGGATGACATCCTCGAGATGGAGCACCGGGAGCGCCACGTCTGGGTCAAGGAGATTTCCGAGATCAACAAGGAGATCAACAAGACCCGGTCCTGACGGCGGAGGCGCCGGATGAGTTCTCCCCCCAGCACGATCGAGGGCGGCATCCCCACCCTGGCGGGGGGCGATCCGTTCGCCCTGCGCCCCCCCGGCGTCTATCACGAGGACCGCGAGCAGCGGTTCACCCCGATCTCGCTGGGACGGAGCGGGATCGTCGGGTTCCTCGGGATCGCGGAGCGCGGGCCGAGCCACGTCCCGGTGCGGATCACGGGGATGCCCCGGTTCCACGAGGTGTTCGGGGACCTCCCCCAGGGGGGGTTTCTCGCGCCGGCGGTCGAGGCCTTCTTCCGGAACGGGGGCCGGGAGTGCTTCGTGGTCCGCGTGGTGCACCGGGCCGGGAGCGGGACCGGGGACTTCGCGTGGCCCGCGTCCCTGCGCCTGTCGGATCGTCGGGGGCACCCGACCTTGCAGGTCGAGGCGGCGAGCGAGGGGCTCTGGGGGAACGCGATCCGCGTGAGCGCGCGGGTCCAGGTCCCGCGGGCCCAGACGATCCTGACCCTGGACGCTCGCGCGGGGGACTGCGAGGCCAGGATCCGCTCGACGCACGGGTTCCGGCCGGGCACCCTGGTCCGCTTCTACAGCGAGGGCTCCGGGGCGGGTGAAGGGGGCCGTCCGGACGAGGTGTTCCGGTTCATCACCGGGGTGGCCGAGAAGACGGTCCGGTGGTCCCCGGACGAGCCGCTCGATCGGGGCCTCGCCGCGAGCGCGCCCACGTACGTCGAGCCCGTGGAGTTCGAGATCCGCGTGAACTGCCCGTTCGCGAACGAGGTCTTCCGGGACCTCTCGATGCACCCGGGCAGCCCCGCCTTCGTCGAGCGGGTCGTGGCGGACCGGTCGCGGCTGGTCCGGGTGAAGTCACTCGCGTCCCCGTCCCCCCCGCCCGACAACCTGCCCGCCGCGGTGGAAGGCGCGGCCCTGGAGGGCGGGCGCGACGGGATCGAGGACCTGACGCCGGACGACTTCATCGGCATGACCGGCGGGCCCGGCGAGCGGACGGGCCTGCAAAGCCTGGAACTCGTCGAGGAGGTGGACCTCCTGGCGGTCCCGGACCTGATGTGGCTGTTCCAGCGCAACCAGGGGACCCCCGGACGCCCGTTTTCGACCCTCAAGGACGTGGAGGTCGTGCACGACGCGATGATCTCGCAGTGCGAGCGGCTGAACGACCGGTTCGCGCTCCTGGACTCGCCCTTCCCGGACCTGCCGGGCCGGACGAGGGAGTACCGGCTCCAGTTCGACACGCGGTTCGCGGCGCTCTACTTTCCCTGGGTGGTGGTCGAGAGGCGGGGCGAGCGGCTCGTGATGCCGCCGAGCGGGCACGTGGCCGGGGTGATCGCGCGGTGCGACGCGGACATGGGCGTGCACCGCCCCCCGGCGAACGAGGTGATGCACGGGGCCGAGGACCTCGCGGTCCTCCTGAGGGACGAGGACATCGGGGCCCTGAACGCCGAAGGCATCAACTGCCTGCGGTCCGCGTCGGTGAGGGGCCTGCGGGTCTGGGGCGCACGGGCGATGTGCTCGGACCCGCAGTACCGCTACGTCAACGTGCGGCGCACCCTGAACGCCATCGTCAAGGCGATGAACCTCCACCTCCAGTGGGTCGTGTTCGAGCCCAACGTCCCGTCGCTGTGGAAGACCCTGACGCGCAACATCACCGACTTCCTCGTGGACCTGTGGCGCAAGGGCTACTTCACCGGCCGGACGCCCGAGGAGGCGTTCTTCGTCAAGTGCGACGACGAGACCAACCCGCCCGAGGAGCGCGACGCCGGACGGCTGCTGATCGAGGTCGGCGTGGCCCCGGTCCGGCCCGCCGAGTACCTGGTCCTGCGGGTGGCCCAGGAAATGCAAGGAGGGACCGAGGGCGGTTCGTGACCCCCTTGGCTCGGAGGTGAGCGATGCCGAAGACACCCACCAACGTCCCCAAGATTTCGAAGCCCTCGACGAACCAGTATGGGACGATGATCGGGCGCGTGGACCCCGACGTGACCTTCACCTTCTTCGTCGAGATTGACGGGATCCGCTGCGTGAAGTTCGCCGAGGCGCGCGGTCTCGAGTGGAAGGCGGAGACCGTGTCCTTCTACGAGGGGGGGAACCCTTCCTACAAGGTGAACCTGGTGGGTCCGGGGTCGTTCACGCCCCTGACCCTGAAGAAGGGCTTCTTCGCGGCCTCGTCCGAGTTCTTCAAGTGGTTCCAGGCGATCATGGACGGCGGGCGCACGCCTGTGGACCGGGTGACGGTGTCGCTGGTCATCCTCGACCGGGCCGGCGAGGAAGTCGGCCGGTACAACTTCTTCCGGGCGTTCATGTCCAAGTACACGGGCCCGGGCTTCAACGCGACCGAGAACGCGATCGCCTTCGAGGAAATCGAGATCACGTACGACTACTTCACCTTCATGCCGGGGGCCGCGGGCGGCGCTCTCCAGAGCGGCATGGCCGCCGGCAAGAAGTGAGGGCAGGCGGAGCAGGGCATGACGGACGCGCGACCAGGGACGCGGATGGCGGTGGTGGACTGGAGCGGCCGGCGGATGCTCGCGACCCGGGGGCGGGCGGGCCTGGGGCCGGAGTCCTGGGGGCTGCTGCGCCGCCTCGCCCTGCGCGAGGGGTTCGGCGGCCTCGCGACCCGGTGGGACGGATCGCGACTCCTGGCGTCCGGGATCGCGGAGGCCCTGGCCGGCTGGACCACCGGCGCGCGGGATCGGCCGTGGGATTTCCTGGCCGACGCCCCGGAGGGCGAGGTCCTGGCGCTCCGGGCGCCCGCGGTGGAAGACGCCCTTTCCTTCGGGCGGCGCGGGACGTGGCCCGCGCT
>DYKK01000059.1 GCA_020722625.1 Anaeromyxobacter dehalogenans | reverse complement strand
AAGGCCGCCCTCAAGCTGTTCAACCCGTGGGGCCGCGACCACCCGAACGGAGACGGCTGGCTCCCGGTCGCGGACGTGAAGAAGTTCTTCATCCAGGCGAACATCAACGAGTAGGGCCTGTGTCGAGTCTTACTCTGGGCCACGCCAGTAGCGTCATGCGTCTCAAGTCCGGCCCCGATACCGGAGCGAGGCGGCGCGCCTCGCCTCGCGCGCCGCGACGTCACGCCCCTGGGAGCCCCCCAAGGAGCAGGCGATCGAGGTCCGCGAGGTCTGAAGCGACTGGACGCCCCGGGGCGGGGTCGGGGTCGGCCGCGTGATATGCGCCCGGCCAGCGCATCCGGATCGCGCGCCACCCGCGGGCGCGGGCCGGGACGAGGTCGTGCCGGGGACGGTCCCCGACCATCACCAGGACCCGCCCCGACAGGCCCGACAGGCGCTCGACCGCCTCGAAGCCCGCCGGGTTGGGTTTCCAGGACTCCCGTCCCCCGAGCGCGTCCGTGAACACCACCACCTCGAACCGCTCGCCGATGCCCAGGGCCTGCCACTTCGCCTCCTGGACCGCGAGGGGGCCGTCCGACAGGAGGCCCAGGCGGAACCCGCGCCCCCGCAAGCGGTCCAGCATCTCGGGCACCCCGGGAAACGGCCGGATGTCCGGCCTGTGCCCCCGGAACGCAGCGACCAGGTCCGCGATCCGCTCCGGGTCGCGCGGGATCCCCAACGCCTCGAGCCCCTTGTCGAAGACCCTGGACACCCCGTCCCGTTCGAGGACCTCCAGGAACACCCGGGCCGCGCCCGTGGCCCGCCCCTCCAGCACGTCCAGTCTCGCCCCGGCCGCCCGGAATCCCCCCCGCACAAACTCGGCCTCCGGATACAGGGTGTCATCGAGGTCGAAGACGACCATCCGGGGGCGTCCCGTCATCTCGACCCGCCCGGACAAGACTGCGGCAGGGCCCACCACGCGGACGAGGTGCCGCCCCCCGGGCCGGTCCCGCCGAAGAACAGGGCGCGCCGTCCCAGCGGGTCGTAGGCCGACAAGGTCTCGAAGGACCAAACGGACAGGGTGGACACCGACCCCGTGGGCTCTGCATCCACGGGCAGGACCACCTGGAGGACCTCCTTCCCGGACGACGGGGCGTAGAGGAGGACCCTCGAATCCGGGTCGAAGAAGGCCGCCCCGCCCGCGTCCTCGAGGAGCGGGTGCTCCAGGAGGGAGGTCCACGTGCGGTGGACCGGGTCGAACGCCGCCACGTCTCCCCCCGGGTCCCCGGCCACCACCACCATCCGCCGAAGCGCGGCGTCCCAGAAGGCCGCGTGCCCAAAGCGCGGGTGGGGGACCGCGTCCAGCGAAAACCACGACGCGGCCGGGGTCCAGCCCCACACGTCCCCGAACGTCGTGTCGCCCGCGCGCCCGCCATACACGATCAGCGGCCCGGAGGAGCCGGCCGCCACCATCGTGTGCCCGGACCTCGGGGAAGGCCCGCCCGTGTCCGGCAGGGACTCGACCACCTGCTCGGCGGGGTCCAGCCTCAGGAAGGTCGCGGTCTCGGTCGCGTCCGGCCCGGGGGGCCGGTCCAGGCCCCCGAACAGATAGACCGTCCCGCCGGCCTCGTCCGCGGCCGCGGCGCCCCGGACCAGGGTCACGGCGGCGGTCTGGAGCCTCCTGAACCGTCCGTCGAGGAGCCCGAGGGACCAGACCTCGTCGACCGCGAAGGCCCCCGCGACGTCCGCCGCGAATCCGCCCAGGAGGACCGCGGTCCCGCGCGAACGCAGGACCACCAACGCCCCTCCCGCGCGCGGCCCCGGCGTCACGTCCAGCAAATCCGCGGTCCACTGACCCGAGGCCGCGTCGAAGCGCAGGACCTTGCGGAACCCCCGGCCCTCCGGGGTCAGGCCGGCGTGCAGGAACGCCGCGGTCCCGGCCGAGACCAGGGCCGCGTCCACGAGCGGGGGCACCTGCGACGGCGCTCCCACCGGCTGGGCCTCGCCCGAGTCCGGCCGGACCAGGAACGCCTCCTGGGTGGGCGTCCCGTCCGGCCCCTCCCCCCCGACCAGGAGCAAAGACCCGTCCGCCAGGGCCGCGAGGGCGTGCCTCGCCCGCGCGGGCAGCGCCGACGTCACCAGGGACACCGAGCCGTCCGGGTCCACGCGATACAACTCGCTGCGGACGTCCCCGCCCTCGTCCCGGCCGCCCGACAGGAACAGGCTCCCCGCGGCGCCCGCGAAGGCCGGGTCGCGCCGGAGGGGAAGGTCCACCGCGACCGGGGCCGCGGACGGGTCGTCCACCGACACGACGACCGCCTCGGGCGCGTCCGCGCGGACGACCAGGAGGGTCCTGCCGCCCGGGTCGAACGCGGCCCCGACCGACCCCGTCGCGGGGACAGCGACCTCGAACGGCGCCCAGTCCAGAAAATCCAGCGAGAAGGACCACAGCCCCCCGGCTCCGGACCCCTCGGGGAGGCCCGCCACCAAAAACAGCCTCGCCCCTTCCGCGTCGCACACCAGGGTCGCGCCGGACCGCCCGCCCGGGGTCGGACCCGGGATCGGGACGAAGCGATGCGCCGTCAGGTCGTACCGCCAGAAGTCCCCCAGGACCTCGATGGCTTCCCCGGAGGCCCCGAGTCGTCCCACCCCTCCATACAGATACAGGGAGTCGCCGCCCGGGCACCCGGCCAGGGCCGCGCGGCCCCTCGGGGGCGGCACGCCGGGGTCGAGAAGAAGCGGGAGCGGGGCGAAGACCTTGGGCCACCCGTTGTCCACCCGCCCGTCGCAATCGTCGTCCGCCTCGTTGCAGACCTCCGGCTTCGCGAGCCCCGACGTGGAGCAGTCCGCGGAGAGTCCGTCCGCCGCGCACGTGACGCTCCCGCCGGCGCAGGCCCCCAGCCCGCACGGCTGGCCCACCACCCCGGCCCCTCCCAGGCCGTCCGCCCACGAGAAGTCCTCGTCCTGGAGCCCGTCGCAATCGTCGTCCGTCCCGTCGCAGAGGGCCTCCGTCTTCCCGGCATACCCGGGGACCCCCGAGAAGTCGCACGCCGGCTTGCCGTCCACGCACGCGACCCGCACCTCGTCCGCGTGCGTGGCGCACACCCCCACCGGCTTGCAGTAGTCGAGGGGGTTGCCCTCGACCTCGACGCCCTCGTCCGTCTCGCCGTCGCAGTCGTCGTCCAGGCCGTTGCAGACCTCGGGCGCGGACCGGTCTTCGGAGCCCCCGGGGCCCGACGAACAGACCACGCCCCCGTCCGAGGCGCACTCCACCGTGCCCGGCCCGCACGTCCCCGCGGCCCGGCAGGGCCCCCCGAGGGGGCTCCCGTCCAGGGCCAATCCGTCGTCCGTCTCGCCGTCGCAGTCGTCGTCCCGCCCGTTGCAGGTCTCGACCACCGAGGCGTCCCGGGTCCCCCCGGGCAGGGTCGAGCAGCGGGTCCCGGTCCCGTCCTCCGTGCACTCCACGATGCCCGGACCGCACTCCCCCCGTCCCGGACAGGCCATGCCCACGGGGATCCCTTCCAGGGCGAATCCCTCGTCGGTCTGTCCGTCACAGTCGTTGTCCTGCCCGTCGCAGTGGTCCTCGACCCCCTGGTAGCCCGGGACGAGCGAGTAGTCGCACGACGCGACGCCGCCGTCGCACCGGGACGACACGAGCGCGAACGCGGCCCCGCACACCCCCTTGCGGGCGCAGTTCACCTTCGTCACGAGGTCGGCCGGGGGATGCGGGTCGTCATCGCGGTCGTCCGCCTGGTCGGGCACGCAGTCCCGGTCCGCGTCCTCGCGTGCGCTCTCGATCGCGTCCGGGACCCCGTCCCCGTCCGCGTCCCTCGGGTGCGCCGCGTCCGGTCCGACCTCCTCCCCGTCCGCGACGCCGTCCCCGTCCGTGTCCCAGTTCCGGGGGTCCGTGCCGGCCGCGACCTCGTCGGCGTTCGACCACCCGTCGGAATCCGCGTCCCCGGCCCCAGGCTCGCACCGCCCGGCCAGGCAGACCCCGCCCGCGCATGGCGAGAGGTCGGCCCCGCACGGTCCGACGCCACCGCCGCCGCACCGGGTCCCCACCAACGTGATCAGCAGGATCGCCAGGGCCGCCGGCGCGGCGTGGTCCGCTGACCGCGCCCTGCCGCATGTCCTGTCGCCTTGCACTCCTTGACCCCATCCACGGCCGCGTCTATCTTCCCGAACCGTGGACGAGTTTTCAACGGCGGCGCGGACGGTCCACTCCTTCGAGGTCCCCGCCACGCACCCGCCCGAGCGCCTCGACGTCCTGGTGGCGGCGAACGTGCCCGGCGTCTCGCGCTCCGCGGCCCAGCGCCTGATCCGGGAGGGCCTCGTCTGGGTGGACGGACGCCGCAGGCCGCAGGGATTCCGGCCGCCGCCGGGCGCGAGGGTCCTCGTGGAGCGGCCGGTCCCGGTCCCCGCGGAGGCCCCGGTCGCGCAGCCCGGTGACCTCGACATCCTGTACGAGGACGAGACGCTCCTGGCCATTGCCAAGCGCCCCGGGGTCGTGGTCCACCCCGGCGCGGGGCACCGGTCCGGGACCCTCGTCAACGCGCTGCTCGCGAGCGGGAGGCGCCTGTCGTCCGTGGGGGGACCGGAGCGGGCGGGCCTGGTCCACCGGCTCGACCGCGAGACCTCCGGGGTCTTGCTGGTGGCCAAGGACGACCCGGCCCACGAGGCCCTGGCCCGCCAGTTCAAGGAGCGCACCGTGCGCAAGGCGTACCTGGCCCTGGTGCTTGGCGCGGCGATCCCCGATGCGGGCGAGATCGCGACCGCGTTCGGGCGCCGGCCCGGGGACCGCAAGCAGTTCACCGGCCGGGTGCGGCAGGGTCGCGAGGCCGTCACGGAGTACCGGACGCTCCTGCGCGGCGGGCTGTGCGCCCTGGTCCTCGTCCGGCCGCGCACGGGGCGGACCCACCAGATCCGCGTCCACCTGGCCGAGCGCGGGCACCCCGTCGTGGGGGACCGCGTCTATGGCCGGGCCTGGCCGCGCCCCGGGAGCCGTCCGGCCGGGGAGGCCGAGGCCCTGCGCGCGATGACCCGCGTGGCCCTGCATGCGTGGGCCCTGCGGTTTCGGCATCCCGCCTCCGGGGACGAGCGGACCCTGGTGGCCCCGGTCCCCCGCGACTTCCGGGAGGTCTGCGCGGCGGTGTTCGGGGACGAGTGGGTCCAGGCCCTTCCGGGCGATCCGTTCGGGTGATATCTCCACCCCAGGCAAGGAGGCCGGCCTGATCGCCGCCGGAGTCGCGTGACCCCGCTCATGCCCGTCCCGGGCGGTTGCGGTCGTAGATCAGGCGCAGTCCCCGCAAGGTCAGGTGGGGGTCCACCTCGTCAATGACCGGGCAGTCGCGGCACAACAGGGGCGCGAGCCCGCCGGTCGCGATGGTCGTGACCGGGGGCGTCATCTCCGCCTTCATGCGGGCCACCAGGCCCTCGACCATCGCCAGGTATCCGTAATACGCTCCGGACTGGATGCTGTGCACCGTGTTGCGCCCGATGACCGTGTCCGGCCGGGCCACCTCGACCTTGGGGAGTTTCGCGGTGCGCTGATACAGGGCCTCGAGGCTCACGGTGACGCCGGGCACGATCACGCCCCCGAGATACTCGCCCCGGGCCGTGATGGCGTCGAAGGTCGTCGCGGTCCCGAAGTCCACCACGACCACGTCGCTCTTGAAGCGCTCGTGCGCGGCCACCGCGTTGACCACCCGGTCCGCGCCCACGTCTCGCGGCGTCTCGTACGCGATCGAGACCCCCGTGCGCACCCCGGGACCCACCACGACGAGCGGGCCCGCGAAGTGCCGCCGCGCCAGGTCCGCGAAGGTCTCGGTCAGGGTCGGGACCACGCTCGCGAGGCACGCCCCGTCCACCGACTCGAAGGACAGGTCCGCCAGCCGGAACAGCCCGTCCAGCAGGAAGGCATACTCGTCCGCGGTGGCCGCGTGGCGCGTCGAGACCCGGAAGTCCGTGACGAGCCGCTCTCCGTCGAAGACTCCGATGACGATGTTCGTATTTCCGATATCAATCGCGGCGATCATCCGTGACCTCTCCCACCGAAACCGCGACGGCGTGGCCGTCCTCCTCGACGAGCCACAACTCCCCGGCCGGGGTCAGCCCGGCCACGCGGCCCCGCACGCCCCCGACCACGACCTCCCCGGCCGTCCACAGGAGCCTCCCCGCGCGGTCCGGAACGATGCGCAGGTCCGGCAGCGCCCTCTGGTACGACGCGATGACCGCCAGCAGGACCCGGGCCGCGGCCTCGTTCAGGTCGGTCCCGGGTTGAAGGTGCGTCTCCAGGTCGGTCGCGACCTCCGCGAGGTCGGGCGGGACCTCCACCCCCCGGAACGAGGCGTTGAGCCCCAGCCCCAACACCGCGAACCCGGCGTCCGGGAATGCCTCGGTCAGGATCCCCGCCACCTTGCGGCCCCCGATCAGGGCGTCGTTCGGCCACTTGAGCCTCGCCTGCGTGACCCCCAGGCGCTGGATCTCCTCGACGACCGCGACCCCGGCCAGGACCGACAGCACGGGCCACTCCGACGGGGGAACCGGGGGCCTGAGCACCAGGCTCGCGTACAGACCGGCCCCGGCCGGCGAGAACCAGGTCCGCCCGACCCGGCCCCGGCCCCGGGTCTGGCGCCCCGCCACCACCAGGGTGCCTTCGGGAGCCCCGGCGTGGGCCAGGCGGACCGCCTCGTCCTGCGTGCTCGCGATCACGGGGAAAAAGTGGACCCGCCCGATCTCGATCCCCATCCTCCTCACCCGGGCGAGGAGCCTTCCGATCTCAAGCGGGGCCATGGGGGTCCTCGGGCAGGGGGGTCATCCTCATCGAGAAGTCGAGCCAGACGGCCGACCGCGTCAGCGCGCCCACGGACACGAAGTCCACGCCGATCTCCGCCGCGGCCGCCACGTCGTCTGGGGTCAGGTTCCCGGAGGCCTCGGTGAGGACCTTCCAGTGGCAGTAATCCACGACCCGGGCCATCTCGTCGCGGTCCATGTGGTCCAGGAGCAGGACCTCGGCCCCGGCCTCGACCGCGCGCCGGACCTCCTCGAGGGTGCGGACCTCCACCTCGACCTTGCACGGCATGGGGGCCAGGCTTCGCGCCCGGCGGATCGCCTCCTGGACGTCCCCGCAGACCGCGATGTGGTTGTTCTTGATCAGGATCCCATCATAGAGCCCGAGGCGGTGATTGCGCCCCCCGCCGACGCGGACCGCGTACTTTTCGAGCACCCGCAGGCCCGGCGTGGTCTTGCGCGTGTCCAGGAGGCGCGTCTTGCTGCCGGCCAGTCGCTCGGCGTACCGGCGCGTCATCGTGGCGATCCCGGACAACCTCATCACGAAGTTCAGGAGGGTCCGCTCGACCTGCAACAGGAACCGGGCCGGGCCCTCGGCCTCCAGGACCACGGTCCCCGGTTCCAGCGAGTCCCCGTCCCGGACGAGCGGACGAGCCTCGATGCCCGGCCCCACCATCTCGAGGAGAACCACCGCCACCGGGACGCCCGCGAGGACCCCTGCCTCCTTCGCGACGACCTCGGCCCTCGCCATGACCGCCGGGTCCACGACGGCGTCGGTCGTGACGTCGCCGCTGCCGATGTCCTCGTCCAGGGCCTGCCGGAGGACCCGCCGGACCGCCGCGTTGTCCGTGACCATTCGCGCTCCCCTTCCACGGGTCCGAAGGACCCCTCGGCGTCACTGGACGCCGTTGGTGATCACGAGCGTGTACTCGGTCTGGCCGCAGTTCGCGGCCGATCCCGACGCCCGGTACACCTTGACATAGAAGGTCGTCCCGTCGTCCAGGCAGTGACGCTTGTTCTTGGTCGCGTCCCCGCACTGGGTCGTGTTGTCGTTGCTCGTTCCCCCGCAGCAGGCGTCCGACGTCGTGGCCCCCGCCTGGCACTGCCCGGGCTTGCAGCAGTCCCACAGTCTCGGACCGGGCTTCGTGACGCACGGGTCCTCGCCGATGCGGTCCCCCGCGTTCGAGAAGTTCGCGAACCACTGGACATCCGTGGCGTTGAACGTCCCGGACACGCACGGGGTCTGGGTCGAGCACGACCCCCGGTACACGTTGACCTTGACGGTCCCGTCCGTGGGGGACGTCAGCCGTACCCGGACGTGGAACCGATCGTGTCCCGGCCCCGAAAAGGTCCCGGTGTCCGTGGAATCCGACGCCGTGACCTTGTACCAGTCCACGTCCGAGTCCGGGACGACCCGGCCCGTCAGGGTGTAGGTCGATCCGGACCCGGCGTCCGAGAGGGTGCCGAGGTTGACCGCCTGGGCGCAATCGCCCCCGCCGGTATCGTACTGGTCCCACTGGCACTCGCACCCGTCCATCAGGCTGTGGTTCACATCGAAGTACCCCGAGTCGCACAAGGCCCCGCACTGCCCGCCGGTGCAGACCGGGGTCCCGTTCAGGACCGCCCCGCACATCAGCGAGGCGTCGCCCTCGTCGGTCTGTCCGTTGCAGTTGTCGTCGATCCCGTTGCAGCGCTCGCTCGCGCTCGGGTTGATCGCCTGGGTCGAGTCGTCGCAGTCCCCGCCGAGCGTGCGGATGTATTGCCCCCACGGCCCGCACAGGCACTTGTGGTTGGAGGACGATCCGTAGCCGTCGTTGTCGCCGTCATAGTAATAGGTCGAACAGTTCGCGGCGCCCTCCTCGTCCACCTGGCCGTCGCAGTCGTCGTCCGAGCCGTTGCAAGCCTCCTGGGCGCCCGGATAGACGAGGTTGCTCGAGTCGTTGCAGTCCCCGGACACCTGGGTCCGGTACAGGCCACTCGACCCGCACAGGCACTTCGTCAGGGTCGTCCCGAACCCGTCCCCATCGAAGTCGTAGTACCACGTCTGGCACCCGGGCGCGCCCTCCGGGTCGCCCTGGCCGTCGCAGTTGTCGTCCTTCCCATTGCAGACCTCCGTGGCGCCCGGCTTGATCTGCGGGTCCGCGTCGTCGCAGTCGCCGGCCACCTGGGCCCGGTACATCCCGGACCCCGAGCACAGGCACTTGGAGTTTCCGTTGACGCCGTATCCGTCTCCGTCGCTGTCGTAGTACCAGGTGGCGCACCCCTGGGCCCCCTCGTTGTCCGTGGTCCCGTCGCAGTCGTCGTCCACCAGGTTGCATCGCTCGGCCGCGCCGGGCTTCACGCTCGCGCTCGTGTCGTCGCAGTCCCCGCCGCGCGTGGCGGTGTAGGGGGAGAGCCCGGCGCACAGGCAGCGGGTCTCCCCGTTCTTGCCGTAGGTGTCGCCGTCCTGGTCCATGTAGAAGGTCGAGCACCCCTGCGAGCCCTCCTCGTCCGTGGCCGCATCGCAGTCGTCGTCCCGGCCGTTGCAGGACTCGTCGGCGCCGGGGTTGATGGCCGCGTCGTTGTCCTTGCAGTCGCCCCCCCGCGTGGCCCGGTAGTTGCCGCTCGGACCGGAGAGGCACTGGGTCATCGCATTCTGGCCGTACGTGTCCCCGTCCTCGTCGAGGTAGTAGGTCGTGCACCCGCCGCACCCGGCCTCGTCCGTCTGCCCGTCGCAGTCGTCGTCCTGGTTGTTCCCGCAGACCTCGTTCCCGCCGGGATACGCGTTCGGGTCGTTGTCGTCGCAGTCCCCCGCGATGTCCGCGGTGTAGCGCCCCGACGGCCCGCACAGGCACTTCGTCTGCCCCGCCGCGCCGTACCCGTCCTGGTCGTTGTCGAGGTATTTGGTCGCGCAGTTGTAAGCCCCTTCCTCGTCGGTCTGCCCGTCGCAGTCGTCGTCACGGCCGTTGCAGGACTCGACCCCTCCGGGATTGACCGAGGAATCCACGTCGTTGCAGTCCCCACCCCGGGTCGCGGTGTAGGGGGCGCTCGCCGCGCACAGGCACTTCGTGTTCGCGGACAGCCCGTAGGTATCCCCGTCCTGGTCCCAGTAGTAGGTCGTGCACCCGGCCGCCCCCTCGCCGTCCTTCTGGCCGTCGCAGTCGTCATCCTTGCCGTTGCACGCCTCGGCCGCGCCCGGGTTCACCTCAGCGTCGGAGTCGTTGCAGTCCCCGCCCCGGGTGGCCCGATACGCGCCCGAGGGCGCGGACAGGCACTGCGTGTTCCCGTTCTCGCCATACGTGTCGCCGTCCTCGTCCTTGAAGTAGGTCGTGCACCCCTGGCATCCGGCCTCGTCCGTCTGCCCGTCGCAGTCGTCGTCCGTCGCGTTGCCGCACATCTCGTTCCCCCCGGGATGCGCCGAGGCGGCCGTGTCGTTGCAGTCCCCGCCCACGGTGGCGCTGTATGACCCGGACGGCGCGCACAGGCACTTCTTGTCCGTGGAGACCCCGACCCCGTCCCCGTCCGCGTCCTTCAGGTACCACGTGCATCCGCCGGTATTTTCCGGGTCCGGGACTCCGTCGCAGTTGTCGTCCTGGCCGTTGCAGACCTCGGTCTGGCCGGGGTAGATCGAGAAGTTGCCGTCGTTGCAGTCCCCGGACGACTTCGTCGAGTACTTCCCGGAGGGTGCGCACAGACATTTTGTGTTCGAAGCGACTCCGGCCCCGTCCCCGTCATTGTCGAAGTAGTACGTCTCGCACCCGCTCACGCCCTCGCCGTCCGTGACCCCGTCGCAGTCGTCGTCCAGGGTGTTGCACTTCTCGGTCGCCCCGGGCTTGACCTGCCCGTTCGAGTCGTTGCAGTCCCCGGCCTGGACCGCCGAGTACGGCGCCGCCGCGGAACACAGACACCGAAAGTCCCCGAGGACCCCGACCGTGTCCCCGTCCGAGTCGCGGTAGAAGGTCGTGCACCCCTGCGAATCCGCCGGGTCCGTCACCCCGTCGCAGTCGTCGTCATGGCCGTTGCAGCGCTCCGATGCCCCCGGATGGATCAGGCCGGCCGCGTCGTCGCAGTCGCCTCCTTGAGTCGCCGAGTACGACCCGGACGGCCCGCACAGGCACTTCTTGTCCGAGGCGACCCCGACGGCGTCCCCGTCCGCGTCCTTCAGGTACCACAGGCACGAGGCCGCGCCCTCCTCGTCGGTCTGGCCGTCGCAGTCGTCGTCCTGGCCGTTGCAGACCTCGGTGGCCCCGGGGCGCACCAGCGCGTCGCTGTCGTTGCAATCCCCCGCGCCGGAGGCGGAGTACTTCCCCGAGACCTGGCACAGGCACTTCGAGTTCCCCGGCTGCCCGTAGCCGTCCCCGTCGTTGTCGAGGTACCACGTCTGGCACCCGGAGGCCCCCTCGGGGTCGGTCCGGCCGTCGCAGTCGTCGTCAATCCCGTTGCATCCATCCGCCGCGCCGGGCTTGATCGACGCCATGGAGTCGTTGCAGTCCCCGGTCTGCACCGCGGACCACGGCGCGGACGGCGCGCACAGGCACCGGAACTGCGAGGTCCCGTACCCGTCCTGGTCCAGGTCGCGGTAGTAGTTCGTGCAGTCGGCCGCGTTCTCCTCGTCCGTCAGGCCGTCGCAGTCGTCGTCGCGGCCATTGCACGCCTCCGGAGAGCCGGGCCCCACCGACGCCTGGGCATCGTCGCAGTCCCCGGCATAGGCCGCCGAGTAGGGCGCCGCCCCCTGGCACAGGCATTTCGATTCCTGGGTCCCCCACCCGTCGAGGTCGTTGTCCTTGTAGAACGGCTTGCACTGGATCGCCCCCTCCTCGTCCGGCAGGCCGTCGCAGTCGTCGTCCGATCCGTTGCAGACCTCGGCCCCGCCGGGCTTCACAGCCCCGTCATTGTCGTTGCAGTCCCCCGCCTCCGAGGCCGCGTACTTCCCGGACGGCTGGCACAGGCACTTCGAGTTCGAGCCGACCCCTACGCCGTCCCCGTCGTTGTCGTAGTAGGTCGTCTGGCACCCGGTCGCGCCCTCCTCGTCCGTCTGCCCGTCGCAATCGTCGTCGAGCCAGTTGCAGGTCTCGGTCGCGCCCGGCTGCACCGCCGCGCTCGAATCCAGGCAGTCCCCGGGCGCGAGGGCCGTGAACGGGGCCTGAGGGGCGCACAGGCACTTCGCCTGGACCGTCCCGGTCCCGAAGCCGTCGCCGTCCCCATCAAAGTAGTAGAGCGTGCAATCGAGCGCCCCGGGTTCATCGGTGAGGGCGTTGCAGTTGTCGTCCACCCCGTTGCACGTCTCGGTCGCCCCCGGGAACACCACCGCACTCGCGTCGTCGCAGTCGCCCGCCTCGATCGCCGTGTAAGCGCCTGCCCCGTAACACAGGCACTTGAAGTCGTTCACGACCCCGTACGTGTCCGCGTCGCCGTCCCGGTAGTGGGTCACGCACCCCACCGAGTTTTCCTCGTCCGTCTGGCCGTCGCAGTCGTCATCGCGGCTGTTGCACTCCTCGACCCCGTTCGGGTTCACATTCGCCCGGAAGTCGTCGCAGTCCCCGGCCACGTTCGCGGTGTAGGGCGCCGCCTGAGCGCACAGACATCTCGACGCGTCCTGGCCCCACCCGTCCTGGTCGTTGTCCTGGTAAAATGGGTGACACCCCGTGGCCCCCTCCTCGTCGGTCTGCCCGTTGCAGTTGTCGTCGGCCCCGTTGCATTCCTCCGTCGCGCCCGGGTTCACGAACGCCCCGGAGTCATTGCAGTCCCCGGACGAGGTCGCCCGGTACTTTCCGCTCGGGGCGCACAGGCACTGGAAGTCCGAGGTCCCATACCCGTCCTCGTCGTTGTCGTAGAAATACGGCACGCAGTCCGCGGCCCCCTCCTCGTCCGTCAGCGCGTCGCAGTCGTCGTCCACCGCGTTGCAGTGCTCGGGCGCGCCCGGGTTCACCGAGGCCGCGTCGTCGTCGCAGTCCCCGCCCCGCGTCGCGCGGAAGTTCCCGCTCGGCCCGGCCAGGCAATCAAACACCTGCGTCTTGCCGTACGTGTCGCCGTCCACGTCCTCGAAATAGTGGATGCACCCCTGGCATCCCCCGACCTCGTCGT
>DYKK01000450.1 GCA_020722625.1 Anaeromyxobacter dehalogenans | reverse complement strand
CGCCGACACTTCGTGTTCGCGCGTCCAGACGCGAGCAGTGCTCGCGTCTCCAGGGGAACCACAAAGCAAGCGAGTCGCGATCTTGCAATGGGGCAGGTGGCCTGGTAGGGAGTTGGACGCGTATCAGTGGGGGGCCTCGTTGCGACCACGGCCCCGTCCGCGCCTGCGCCTGCGGTCCGGTCGAGCCCCCGGTGACTCGAGGTCCCGACCCGGGGGTGGCGCGGTCGGACCGTCGCCGGAACGCTCCCCCTCCCTCGGCCGGCTCAGGTAGCGGTCCACCAGGTAGGCCACGACCGATTCCGCGTCGGGGTCCGACAGGACCTCCCGCGCGATGGCCTGGAACTCCTCGGGGATCACGGCCCCGGCCTCCAGGCGCTCCTTGATCTCGCGGATGCGGCGGTCCGACATCATGACCAGGGCCTCCTCTCGGGTGGGGGGGACGTGCCTCGACAGCCGGATCCCGTAGCGCCAGGCCAGGCGCTGCTCGAACACGTGGTCCGTGGGGGACAGGAGCGTCACCGCCCTCCCGGTCCGGTCCACGCGGCCCGTGCGGCCGGTCCGGTGGATGTACAGTTCGAGGTCGAGCGGCGGTTCGTAGTGGATCACGCACGGCAGGAACGAGATGTCGATCCCCCGCGCCGCGACGTCGGTCGCGACGAGGTAGCGCAGTGTCCCCGCCTTCATCCGGCCCATGACCTCTTCGCGCCGCGACTGAGGCAGGTCGCTGTTGAGCAGGGCCGCGTTGTACCCCCGCCTCTGCAGGTACGTCGAGACCATCTCGGTGTCGGAGCGGGTGTTGCAGAAGACGATCGCGCAGGTCGGGTCCTCGGCCTCGAGGACCGCCATCAGCGATCGCACCCTCGTCTCCTCCGGACGCAGCACGTACGCCACGTTCTGGATGCGGTCCACGTCCACCCGGTCCTCGGAGAGGTCCACGCGCACCGGGTCCCGCATGTGGCGGGCGATCAGGCGCTCGATATGCGGCGGGAGCGTCGCGGAAAACAGCAGGATCTGCTTCAGGTTCTTCAGGCCGGCCAGGACCTTCTGGACCTCCTCCCAGAACCCGGCCGACAGCATCTCGTCCGCCTCGTCGAGGACCAGGACGCGCACGCGCGACAGGTCGAGCGTCCTGCGCCGGACGTGGTCCAGGACGCGGCCCGGCGTCCCCGTGACCACGTGGACCCCGTCGGCGAGGCGGCGCAGTTGCTCCCCGTAGCCGGTCCCGCCATAGATGGCCGCGGCCCTCGAACCGACCGCCGGACACGTCTTCTCGAACTCCTGATGGACCTGAAGGGCGAGTTCGCGCGTCGGGGCCAGGACCAGGGCCCAGGGACCCGGCCTCGCCGTGTCCAGGCGGCTGACGACCGGGGCGACGTACGCGAGCGTCTTGCCGCTTCCCGTGCGGGAGCGCACCACGAGGTGCCGTCCGTCCAGCGCGGGGCGCGCGCAGGCCGCCTGCACCGGGAGCGGCCGGTCGTAGCCGGCCTCCCGGAGGGCCGCGACGACGCGCGGGTCGAATCCGAGTTCCTCCCAGGCGGGTCCGGGTCCGGTTCGGTCGTCGCTGTCCACGTCGTCCTTCAGATGGTGCGCTCCAGGGCGGGTTCGTCCGGGGGTTTGCGGGCCGTCTGATAGTCCACCTGGCGCAGGTACATCGTCCCGAAGGCGGCCTGGAGTCGGCGCACCATGCCCATGTCGGCGGCCTGGGTCCGGTGCAGGCGCGTGGCCTCCACCATGAAGTCGCGGCAGGTCATGTCGCCCGTACACGGGGCGTGGGCGTCCCAGACCTCGGTGATGGGGCCGGGGTCGCATCGCCCGAACCACCGCAGCAACCAGAACCGGTTCAGGATCCAGTACAGGCGCTTCACGCGGTGCGGGGGGAGGAACTCCCCATGGCCCTCCCGCCCACCCCCGGC
>DYKK01000449.1 GCA_020722625.1 Anaeromyxobacter dehalogenans | reverse complement strand
CCCGGATCCCGGATGCCGGATTTCTACGCAGAAACTCGACGCGAACCTGGAGCCGCGAGCCCGTGCTCGCGCCTGGGCCGGAGGGGGCTCACGGATCCGCCCGGGTCGCCGTCTCGGGCGACGGCTCGGGTTCCGGCGGGTTGCCGATCGCGCACCCCTCGATCTTGTGGTAGCAGAAGCGGATGCACTTCTTCCCGTAGGACTTGCCCTTGTCGTCCTTGATCTCCTCGCACTGCCACCCTTGCGGGCAGGGGTTCTCGGGGTCCGGCCCGCACGGGGGCATGCAGTACGACCCCTTGCTCTGGCCGTCCTCGGTCTGGAACTCGATGCACAGCGTGTCCTTGTCGCCGCACGCGTTTTCCCCCTGCTGCGGGTCGCACGGCGCGCAGTAGTTGCCCTCGGCGGCCTGGCAGGTCGGCGGGTCGTCCTTCAGGTCGCAGACCTCCCCGCACGCGCACTCGTAGTTGCCCTCGCACGGCTTGTCGAGGCATTTCTTCCCGACCGGGTCGCAGATCTTGGCGGACGACTTGCAGTCGTAGTCAATCAGGCACCCGGGCTTGCACTCGTGCGTCTCGGTGTCGCAGTAGGTCTCCTTCTCGCGGCAGTCGAGCGGGCTGAAGCACATCCCCGGGATGTAGCAGTGGCCCTGGTCGTCGCAGTCCCACGTCTTGCCTTCGATCGGCGGCGGGTCGTCGCACCCCACCACGATCCCGTCCGGGGTCTTGGAACAGGCGTCGTGACACAGCCCGGCCGTGCAGACCTTGCCGAGCCCGCACTCCACGTCGCTCGTGCACCCGGGCACGCACTGGTGCGTGATCGGGTGGCACGCCTCCCCGAACGCGCACGACAGGGCGTCGCGGCACCCGCACACGTGCCGGTCCAGCCAGCACTTCTGCTTCACCGGGTCCGCGCAGTCCGCGTCGGACTCGCACTTCTTGCCGACCTTGCCGCAGTCCAGACCGGCCGGAACGCACACGCCGTTCTGGGGGTCCCCGACATTCGCGCACACGTAGGCCCCCTGCGGGGCCCCCTCGACCACGCAGATCCCCGTCGTCAGCGGGCACCAGGTCCCGCACACGGGTTCTTCGAACGAGGCGGTCAGCCCGGCGACCGTGAACTCCGACACGCACCGCGACCACTCGCCCTCGCACTGCGAGTCCGCGTCGCACCGCGCGCAGGCGGGCAGTTTCGCCAGGCACACCTTGTAGCAGGGGTCGCAGTACTTGTCGGAGCCGCAGTTCGAGTCCTCGCGGCACTGGGCCGCGATGCACTCGTTCTCGCAGTTGCACGCGACCTGGTCCACGCAGAACCCCCCCCGGCACTCCCGCCCGAGCCCGCACTCCCCGGACGTGAAGCACGCGAAGGCGCACTGGTGGGTCTCGGGGTTGCACTGCTGCTGGGTGGGGCATTCCAGGTCATCGCGGCACCCGCAGATGTGCAGGTCGTCCCAGCACTTCGACAGGCCGGGCGTGGTGCAGTCGTCGTCCGACGAACACGTCTGCACCCCGGCCTTGCCGTGCGCCACCATGAGTGCGAAGGTGCAGTCCTCGTCCTTCTGGCATTCGGCGGGCTGCGCGACCTCACCGGCCTCCAGGGCGTCTCCCGACCCACCGTCGTACCCGGAGATGTCCACTGGAGGCACGTCGCCGCCCCCGCCGTGGTCCTTCCCGCCCTGGCCCCCGCCGCCGCAGGCCCACCATGCGCCCGCGAGCACCAACAGGGCGCTCCCACCCACGATCCGCCGTCCCGGTCTCGGAAGAAAGACGGAACACCTTGATCTGTCGCGGTCTCGTGCGAGCCGCGACTGGGGCCCCGGCTTCCCGCGCAGGGAGCGAAGCGACCGAGCGGGAGAGGACGTGCCGGTGGCACGTCCGATAGGGGGCCCCATCTCCCAGCGCGGAGCGCTGGGGAGGCTGTGCCTGTGGCACAGCC
>DYKK01000448.1 GCA_020722625.1 Anaeromyxobacter dehalogenans | reverse complement strand
CTGACACTGTCACTGACACTGTCGCCTGTCACTGAACCTGGGCCTGTCCCCTGAACCTGCCCCCCGTCACGATGCCGGGAGTCCGTCGTTGTCTCGGAGATCGGTCGCGACGCGGCGCGAGCGGCGCTCGCGCGTCCAGACGCGAGCAGTGCTCGCGTCTCCAGGGGAACCACAAAGCAAGCAAGTCGCGATCCTGCAATGGGGCAGGTGGTTGCCTGCGCGTCCACGTCCACGCGCACGTCCCCAAGGACGAGGCTTCCGCTGGAGCCGAATTCTGGGGAATAATCCGTGACGCCGCCGGGTTTGGACGGCGGCCCGGCCCGCCGGGGACGGGATCCAGGGAATCCGCGAAGGAGGTGGACCATGCGAACGACCGTTCGCCTCGTCGTCGTCGCCGCGTCAGGCATCGCCGTCGCCGCCGCGCTCTTCTGCCGGACCGCGGACACGCCGGCCAGGCCCGGAGAAGGCGGCCGGATCTGGACGGAGGGCAACGCGACCGCCGAGCCCGTGGTCCCCGCCGGTTTCAACCCGGTCGCGGGGTTCGCGGACCTGGTCGAGAAGGCCAAGCCCGCAGTCGTGAACATCTACACCACGACCATCATCCAGGGCCGCAAGTTCTTCGGTCGCCGCCGGCCGTCGCCGTTCCACGACTTCTTCGGGGACGAGTTCATGCGGCGCTTCTTCGGGGACGACTTCGAGATCCCGCCCCAGAAGCGGAACTCGCTCGGGTCGGGCTTCGTCGTCGCCGAGGACGGATATGTCCTGACCAACAACCACGTGGTGGCGGGCGCCACCGAGATCGCGGTCAAGCTGGAGACCGGGAAGGAATACAAGGCCAAGGTCGTGGGACGCGACGAGAAGTACGACCTGGCCCTCCTGAAGATCGAGGCGAAGGAGCGCCTCCCGGTGCTCCCGTTCGGGGACTCGGACCGGCTTCGCGTGGGCGACTGGGTCGTGGCCATCGGCAACCCCTTCGGGCTCTCCCACACCGTGACCGCGGGGATCGTCTCGGCGAAGGACCGCGTGATCGGGGCCGGCCCCTTCGATGACTTCATCCAGACGGACGCCTCGATCAACCCGGGCAACTCGGGGGGTCCGCTCTTCGACACCCGCGGGCTGGTCGTCGGGATCAACACAGCGATCCACGCCGCGGGACAGGGGATCGGGTTCGCGGTCCCGATCAACATGGCCAAGCGGTTCATCGAGGACGTCCTGACCCGAGGGCGGGTGTCCCACGGATGGCTGGGCGTCGGCATCCAGGACCTGACGCCCGAACTGGCCTCCGGCCTGGGCCTGTCCACCACGAGCGGGGTCCTCGTGTCGCAGGTATTCCCGGACAGCCCGGCCGAAAAGGCTGGCTTCAAGCGCGGGGACGTGATCGTCGCGTTCCAGGACCGGAAGGTCGAGCACCCGAGCGACCTGACGCGGATGGTCGGGACCACGCCCCCGGGGTCCGAGGTCACGGTCAAGGTCCTGCGGGATGGGCGCGACAAGACGATGACCGTCCGCATCGCGGAGCGACCCGGCGAGGAAGAGGTCGCCCAGGGAGGAGCCGGCGGCGGATCGCCGGAGGTCCAGGGGCTTCTGGGGCTCGAGGTGGCGGCGCTGTCCCCCGAGGACGCCCGGCGATTCGGCCTGAAGCCGGGTCAGGGGGTCGTCGTGCGCGGCCTGGACGAGGAAGGCCCCGCGGCCGACACCGGGATCCGGCCCGGTGACGTCCTCCTCGAGGTCAACCGGGCGCCGGTCGGATCCCCCGAGGAGTTCGCGCGGGCGGTGGCACGGGTCGCGCCGGGGGACTCGGTCCTCCTGCTCCTGATGCGCGGGCCGAACTACTTCTACGCAGTGGTTCGCAAGCCCTGACGCGAGAGTTCGGAGAACACGGTTCCCCCGCTCGGACGGGACGTGTTAGCATGGGTCGTGCCACGGCCCCCACCACGG
>DYKK01000058.1:4808-13100 GCA_020722625.1 Anaeromyxobacter dehalogenans | reverse complement strand
GTTGGACGCGGGGGGCGGGGGGTTGCGACAGACCCACGTGCACCGCGACCCCGGATCCCGGACGCCGGATCCCGGACGCCGGACCCCGGATCCCGGACCCCGGACGGATGCCCCATTGCACCACGGGACCGCGTTTCGGACTACAATCCGGGGCGACGACTGCCGGAGTCCCCGCGATGAAGACCGTGACCGTCCGGGCGATGGGGATCGCCCTCGCGCTCGGAATCGGACCCGCCGCGGCCCAGGAGCACCGATCCTCCTCTCCGGGCGAGGAGGACCTCATCCGCTGGATCGGGGACGCCTGTCCCTCGACGCCCGACCTGATGGCCCTCATGCACCTGGACCAGGTCGCCGGAAAGGCGCTCACCGACTGGCTGCGGACCGGCCGATACCGGGACGCGCAGCGACTGGCCGTCCGATACCTCGACTGCCTGAAGGGACTCGGCCTCGAGGACTCGGGTGGACGGGCCGCGGGGGAAGGGCCGGCGGAGGAAGGACCCGCGGCACCCCGGATCGCCATGCTGGAGCAGGTCCTGTGTTTCCTCCCCCTCGTCATCTTCGAGGTCGAACAACAGGTGGACGCGGACCTGGCGGCGCAGTGCCTTGCGAGGTGCCCCCGTCCTCCCGGCGCCCCTTCCGGCGACCGCGAGGCCTGGGGCGAGTCCGTTCGCCGCTACCTGCACCTGGTGGCCGCGGTCCGCCCGCCCGCCGAGGTCCTCGAGGCGGCCCTGTCGTCCCTCGAAGCCCTGCGGAAGGCGGGGTTCCCCTTCCCGGACCGGTTGGCCCGGCGCCCCGGGCCGGAGGGGAAGACCTCGCCGGAAGTCCAGGACGCGCCGGCCTCTCCCGCGACGCCCGGGGCGGCCGAAGGGGGTGGCCGGGTGGAGAAGAGCGACGAGGCCGGGTCCGGTGACGAGGCCGCGGGCGAGGGGGCCGCCTCCGGGCAGTCCGAAGGCGACGACGAGGGCCCTGACCCGGTCTTCG
This sequence comes from Anaeromyxobacter dehalogenans, assembly GCA_020722625.1. Taxonomy (GTDB): domain Bacteria; phylum Myxococcota_A; class UBA9042; order DTJE01; family DTJE01; genus DYKK01. The sequence goes on along the minus strand of DYKK01000058.1, from coordinate 12,119 downwards.
CCGCGATGGTCCTCGGGATCGGGGCCGCAGTGGCCGCGGGGGACCTGGACGGGCTGGTCCGCGTGGTCGGTGCCGGGCAGGACATGGATCGCCGCGACCAGGAGCCCACGCGGGCGGGCGATCACGTTCCCACGGGGGCGGGGCAGAGGCTTGGTCGCGGATCCGACAGCGAGGCGGGAGGCACGGCGGATGACGACGCCTGTTCCTCCGCCTTCCTCGTGGCCCTCGGGGTCATGCAGGCCCTGGTCGGTTCTCCGCACCCGCCCGGGGCTGCGGCGCCGAGGAGGGCGGCCCTTCCCATCCTCCAGACGGCCCTCGTCTCCCGTGTCCCCTTCGAGGCACGGATGCGGACGTTCCGCGCGACCCTCGACCGGTTCGGGGACGGCCGGGCCGGACCCGATCGGTCCGTCCCACCCTCTCCGGACCGACCGGCCCCGCAAGCGCGCCGCAAGCCCTGCGTCGTGCCGCAGGTCGTGGCCTCGCTGGTCCTGGCATCGCTCGACGCGGAGACCGCCGATCGGGCGGTCGCCGAGGGGCGCGCCGAGGACCTTGCGCTGCTCGTCTCGACCACGTCCCTCCCCGCGGCCCTGCCCGGGTCGGCCGATTCTCGGTTCCAGGTCCTGCGACTGGTCGCGGACCGGGCCACGGGCGACGAGGACCGGGGTCGCTGGCTGTGCGCCCTCGGGGACGCGGCTTTGGCCGCCGGGCGGATCGGGGACGCGGCGGCGGCCTTCGGGTCGGCCGCCTCCCTTTCCGAGGGACCGGGGAGGTCGTGCGGCGCTCAAGGGCGACTGCGCGCCCTGGTCGCCGACCCCACCGCCGATCCGGACCAGGTCACCGCGGCGGCGCGGGCGTTCCTCGAGACCGGACCGGAGGCGCCGGACGTGTACGGCATCCTCGCCGAGTCCCCGGACACCCGGGGGAGGGCCGCGGCGATCGAGGCCCTGTGCGAGGCGGGCCGCGCCGGTCGCGACGAGCCCGCCCCGGGCCTCGTCGAGGCCGTCCTGGAGGCCTTCATCAAGGTCGTGGACTCGGACCCAGGTTCCGAGGCGGCGCGGCTCGCCCTCGACGCGGTCGAGCGTGCGGGGGGCCCCGCCCGCCCCGAGGACCGCGTGATCTGGGGACTCGTGTCCGCGCGGCATCATGTCCTGGTGAACCAGGAACGCGAAGCCGATCGCGCCTTGAAGACGGCGTTCTGTCTCGCCCGGCCGGACACCGAGGGCGCGAAGGAAGGGACGGCGGCCCTGTTGCGGTGGCTTGCCGCGAACGACCACGTCCGGGTCCTGGATCGCGCGGTGGCGCTGGCGCGGACCGCGCGCGTGGTCGAGGCCCCGGTCCTCGCGCAGGTCGGGGCCATCCGAGGCGAGCGGGGCGACCGCAGGCGCGCGAAGGCGCTGCTTCGACAGGCGGTCCTGGCGCGCCCGTCCGAACGCGACGACTGGTTGACCATCGCCGACGCCTACGCCCGGATTGACGAGCCCACGCTGGCCTCCGCGGCCCTGGACAAGGCGGGGCCCGAGGCGTCGTGGGACCGCCGGCACCACATGATCCGGGGCCGCATCGAGATGGACCGCAGGAGATACCGAGAGGCGGCCGCCGCGTACACGCGGGCCGCGGACCTCGCCCGCGGCGAGTGCGAGCCCCTCTTCTTCCGGGGGCTGGTCCGGCTGCTGCTGGGGGACGCCGAGGGCGCGGTCCAGGACTTCGAGCGATGCCGGGCGCTCGGGGACGAGTCGCCGCAGGTCCTCGGGGGGCTCGCATACGCCCACTTCGACCAGTCGGCCTGGGACAGGGCCGAGCGGGTGTTCCGAGAGGCCCTCGCGAAGGACGAAAAGGCGGCCGACAACCATGTGGGGCTGGCGATGGCCCTGTTCCGGCAAGGCCGCCTGGACGAGGCCCGCCGCTCGTTCGAGCGCGCGGTGGAACTGGAGCCCGCCATGAAGAAGGGGTACGCCGAGGCCGAGAAGAAGGGGTATGTCTATTCGGCCATCGAGAAGAAGACCTGGACCGAGATGGTCCGGGCGTTCCGTGGTTCCAAGGGCCGGAAACCGTGAGGGAGGGGTGACGGATGGAGGAGAGGGATATCCGGCGGATCCTGGAGGACCTGGGTATCGAGGCCGGACAGGCGGACCTCGGCGACTCGCCGTGGACCCTGCCGACGGAGGACCTGGTCGCCGCCGTGGACCGTATCCGCGAGAAGGCCCGGGAGGCGGCGACCGCCGACGAGGTGTCGCGCTGGACCCGGGACCTGGCCGGGTTGTTGACGTGGTTCGCCGCAGGCTCCCGGGAACCCTGGGCCGGGCGCGTGGCGGCCGTGGCTGCGGACCTGTACGCGGGGGACCTGCGCGACGAGGCCGGGGCCGAGACCGCGCGGCTCGTGTCCGCGATCCGAGGCCTGGACCCCGCCGGCTGGATGTCCCTGTACGACCGGTTCGCGGAGCACCTGGACGCCCCGCAGGCGGCGCGCCTCCTCGAGGCCCTCGCCTCCATGGCCCCGGAACCGGATCGGGAGCGGTACGCCGCCCTGTGGCGGGAGCGCCGGGAGGGCAAGGCGGAGGTGCCTCGAAGGGAGACCCGTCGCATCGAGGAAATCCGAGCGCTCGTGGACAGCGACCCCGAGGAGGCCCTCAAGGCCCTGGAGCGCGTGCTCGACAAGGCGCCGGCCGACGCGGACGCCCTGCGGCTGATCGCGCGGGTCCTCGTGGCCACGCGGCGCCAGAAGAAGGTCGAGGGGTGGTATGCGCGGGCCCTGGCCTCGGGCGAGGGCGAGGCGTCGCGGACCACGCTTCTGACGGACCTCGGAAGACTTCAGTTGGAACTGCTTGGGGAACCCTCGACGGCCCGCTCGTCGTTCGAGGCCGTGCTCGACGTGGAACCGGCGGCCGCCGAGGCATTGAAGGGGCTGGTCGAGGCCTGCGAGGCCCTGGGTCGCCCCGAGGACGCGCTTCCCCTGGTCGAAAAGGCCCGGGTCGCGAGCGCGGGTTCCCCCGAGGAGGCCCGGGTCCTCCCGGTCCTGGCGCGGCTGCAATCGAGGCTCGGCCGGGTCGAGGAGGCCGAGAGGACCTGGCGGCGCCTTCGGGCCGTGGACCCGCGCAACGTGGATGCCCTGCGGTTCTACGAGGAGTACCACGAGGCGGCGGGGGACCACCAGAAACTGTTCACCACCCTGCAATTCGCCCTGTCCGTGGTCGAGGACCCCGCCGAGAAGGTCCGCATCAACCGCAAGATGGCGGAGGTGGCCGAGCATCGCCTGAACAACCTCGAGCGGGCGCTCGAGGCGCACAAGCGCATCCTGGCCATCGTCCCGCTGGACGAAGAGGCCCAGGCCTCGGTCGTGGCCCTGTACGAAAAGACCTCCAAGTGGCACGCGCTGATCGAGTTCTACAACGAGCGGCTGCGGCGGCTGCCCGAGGACGCGATGGACGAGCGCGTGGCCACGCTCTTCCGCATCATCGAGATCTACCAGGACCCCGAGAAACTCCCGAGCGAGGACAACGTCCTCGCGACCTACGCCCGGATCGCCGAGGTCTCCCCGACCAACCGGCAGGCCCTCGAGACCCTGGCCCGCGGGTACGAGTCCCGGGAACGCTGGCCGGACCTCCTCCGCGTGCTCCAGAAGCAGGTCGCCGTCACCGAGGAGCCGGACGAACTGCTCGAACTCTTCCACCGCATCTCGGAGATCGCCATCACGCGGATGTCCAACGAGACCCAGGCGATCCCCTTCCTGGAGCGCATCCTCGAACTCGACCCGCAGAACCTGGACGTCGTCAAGAGGCTCAAGGACATCTACCGGCGGAAGCACAACCAGGAACGACTGTTCGCGATGCACTTGAAGGAACTCCCGATGCTCCAGGGCGCGGAGCGCGAGCAGGTCCTGGCGTCCGCCGCGGCCATGGCCAGGGACCGCCTGCTGCGGTACGACGAGGCGTTGAGGTTATACGAAGAACTGTATCAATTGAATCAGAACTCCCGGGAGGCGCGGGAGAACCTGCACGTCCTGTACGCGAGGCTCGAGAAGTGGGCGGACTACGCCCGCTTCCTCCGCGAGGAGGTCTCGCGTCCGATGCCCGGGAAGCGGCGGACCGAACTGCGGCATCGGCTCGGGGAGGTCCTCCTGGACCGCCTCGGCGACCTCCAGGGTGCGAGGGAGGTGTACGAGGGCATCCTTGCCGAGGACCCGGGCGACGACCTCGCGGTCCGGAGGCTCGAACAACTGTACCTCGAGCGGGAGGACATCGAGGCGTTGCGGGCGATGTTCGGCCGGCGCGGGGACATGAGGTCCTTCGTGGCCCTCCTGGCCCAGCGCGACGCGCGCGAGAAGGACCCCGAGCGACGCGTGGTCCTGAACCTGGCCATGGCCCGCGCGTGCGAGGAGGACCTGCGCGAGCCGGCGAGGGCCGTGCGGTATCTCGAGACGGCGTGGTCCCTGGACCATTCGCTCGTGGACGCGGGCCGGCGGCTCCTCGACCTGCACGAGGCCCAGGGGAACATCGAGGGTGCGGTGGCCCTGCTCAAGGACATGGCGCCGGCCGTCGAGGACCCCGCCGAGCGGATGAGGACGTGGGAGAGGCTGCACCGCCACCTCGAGCGCCTGGGCCGCACCCAGGAGGCGTTCGCGGCCATCTCGGAGGCGGTGCGGCTGGCCCTGTCGTCCGGGCAGGACCCGGATGCCCTGATGCAGGCGGCCCGGAACACGGCGACGAACGGGGCGCTGTGGCAGGAATACGCCGCCCTGCTGCGGGAGGCGGGCGAGGCGACCATGGAGCCCGGACGGCGGCTCCGACTCCTCCTGGAACTGGGGGAGGTCTATGAGGGCCGGCTGCTCTTCCACGACGACGCGCGCGCCGTGCTCCAGCAGGTCCTCGACCTCGACCCGGGCAACCTGACGGCCCTGGGGCTGCTCGAGGACATCGCCCTGCAGCTCGAGGACTACACGGGGCTCGAGCAGGTCCTGCGCCGCCGGATTGACGTGGCCGCGGACCCGGAGCAGGCCCGCGACATCCGCATGCGCCTGGGACGGCTGTACGAGGACCTGATCGGCGACGACGCGGCGGCCGCGGACTGCTACATGCAGGTCCTCCAGACGCACCCGGAGGACCGCGAGGTCCTGGGGGGCCTGCACCGGACCTACGAGCGCTCGGATCGCCACCTGGAACTGGCCGACGTGATCCGGATGGAGATCGCGTGCGCCGAAACCCCGCGCGAGCGGGCGCGGCTCCAGTGCGACCTCGCCCGCCTGTGCTGGGAATCGCTGGACGACCACGACGAGGCGCTCCGGCTCCTTCAGACCGCCCTCGTCTCGGACGAGGCGGAACAGGCCGTGGTGCAGTTGCGGGCCCTCTTCGATACCCGCCGGGCGCGGGACGCCGCGGCGAACATCCTCGCACCGTACTTCCGCGCCCGCGAGCGCTTCGCGGACCTTCAGGACCTGCTGCGGGCGAGGGCCGACGACCCCATGCGCCCGGAGGCCCGGGCCGCCCTCCACATGGAGATCGCGGACATCGCGGGTCGGATCCAGGGGAACGCGGGGGCGGCGTTCGACTCCGTGGCGGCGGCCGTGGCCCTGTCCCCGTCGGACGTCTCTGTGGACCGGCTCCTGGAACTCGCCGAGGCCACGGGGAGGCACGCCGAGGCCGCGCTCGTGATCGGCCGCTGGGTCGGGGTCCTGCCCGAGGGGGAGAGGCCGTTCGCCATGACCCTCCCCGACGCGGGGCGGGAGGCGACGCTCTGCCTCCGCCTGGGGCGCCTGTACGCCGAGGCGCCCCTGGACCGGCCGGACCTCGCGATCCGCGCCTACGAGAAGGCCCTCCCGTTCGAGGAGGAGGACGAGGCCCTGCTGCGCGAGATGATCGGTCTGTACCGGAGGCTCGGCGACACGGGGTCGCTCCTGATGACCTACGACCGCCTGGCCGGGTCTCTCCCGGACGGGTCTGCGAGACGGGCGGTCCTCGTCGAGAAGGCGGGTGTGGCCCGCGAGGCGGGCGAGACGGACCAGGCCGTCGAGGCGCTCGAACGGGTGCTGGACACGCGGCCGGACGACCCCGAGGCCGCGGCCCTCCTCGAGGACATCCTGTCGGATGCCGGGAGGTTCGGCGACCTGGTCCGCGTCCTGGAGCGCAAGGAGCAGGCCACGTCCGACCCCGCTCAACGCGCGGACCTCCTGTTTCAGATCGCGGCGATCCGCCGGGACCGTCTGGAAGACGCCGTCGGGGCCGCGGACTGCCTGCGCCGGTGCCTGATGGAGCACCCGGACCACGCGGACGCGAGGCTCGCCGCCGAGGCCATGATCCTGGACGCCGGGGCCCCCGAACACGACACGTGCGCGCGCGCCCTGCTGCCCGTCGTGGAGTCCGTGCTCCGCGAGAAGGGGACCGAGACGGACCGGCTCGTCGCGGTGCTCGACGCGAAGGCGAGGCTGGCGCGGACTCCGTGGGACCGGGCGGTGGCGTACTCGGACGTGGCCGGCCTGGAAGAGGCCAGGGGGGCGCTGGATCGGGCGTACGAGGCCGCCGCGCGCGCGTTGTGGACCCTGCCGGACGACCAGGGGCTCCTGGACCGCACGGTGGAGGTGGGCCGGAAGGCCGGGGTCGTCCGGGCCCTCGTCGAGATGCTGGAAAGGCTGGCCGGCGGCGGTGAGTGGCCGGGCCCGGGGCCGGCGCCCGGGGGTGGGGGAGGGGGCCCCGAGAAGACCCCGCCGCTCGGGACCGACGCCCGAGTCCGGGTCCTGCTGACCACGGCCAGGCTGTGTCGCGAGGACCTTGGGGACCTGCCGCACGCCGCGTCCCTCTTTGACAAACTGCTCGAACTGCAGCCGGGTTCCGTGGCCATCCTGCGCGAGATGGACGCCCTGCTCCACGAGATGGGCCGGGAGGCCGAGCGCATCCCCCTACTCGAGGAGATGGCGACGAACGCCGTGCCCGTGGACGACAAGCGGGCCATTCACCTGTCGATCGGGGACCTCTGCCGGACCACGGGGGACCTCGACGGCGCGGCCCGGGCCTTTCGATTCGCCCTGGACCGCAGGCCCACCGAGTCCGCCCTGGACCCCATCGCCCGGGACGCGGCGGATCGCCTCCTGGCCCTGTACGAGTCTCTGGGGAGAGTCCGGCAACTGGCCGACCTGAGGCTGCTCCTCGGCCGCACCGCCGAGGACCCGGAGGCGGCGCGGGGTCACCTCCTCCTCGCCGGGATCCTGATCCAGGAGGAACTCAAGGACGCGACCGAGGCGTCCGCGGTGTTCGAGGAACTCCTCGCGAGGGACCCGACGGACGCGGAGGCCCTGGAGCGGGCCAAGGCCCTCGCGCGGGAGGT
>DYKK01000058.1:0-4708 GCA_020722625.1 Anaeromyxobacter dehalogenans | reverse complement strand
GCGGCACGGATCCTCGAGGACGCGGCCTCGCGTGCCGGGGACAACGAAGCGCTGGCCGCGGCCCTGAGGACCCTGATCTCGAACGCGGGCGACGCGGTGGAGAGGACGGCCCTCCGCCTCCGCCTGGCGGAGTGCCTGGCGGACCGACCCGATGCGGCGGTCGAGGTGCTCATCGAGGCGCACCGCGATGCCCCGGCGGACCCCGAGGTCTTCCGGAGGCTCGTGGAGGGGCTGCGGGCCGGGGACCGCCTGGCCGACCTCGCCGCGGTCACGAAGGAGGCCGTGACCGGGACCGAGCCCGACCGGATGGAACTGCGGCTGCGCGCGGCCTCGACGCTCCTGGAGGCGGGGCTCCACGACGCGGCGGCGGGCGTCCTGGAGGTTTCGGCGGCGGAGGATCCGCACCATCGCCCCACGCTCGACCTGCTCGCGCGCGCCTACGAGGCCCTCGGGCGGCACGACGCGCTCGTGAAGACCCTCGACGCCCTGGCCGAGGCCGCGGATGGGCCGGAGGAGAAGGCCTCGCTGTACGAACGGTGCGCGCACCTGGCCGAGGCCGAACTGGCGGACGCGACCCTCGCGGCGGCGTACCACTGGAAGGTCCTGGCGCTGTTCCCCCTGCACGACTCGACCATCCCGCGCCTGACTGCGCTCCTCGTCCGGACGGGCGACCGGGAGGCCCTGCGTGAGTTATACGACCACGAACTGTCTCACCTGTCAGGACGCGACTCGATCGGGGATGGGGTGCGCCGGGCGGAGATCCACCGTTCCCTGGCCGTGATGGCCCTGGAAGACGGGCGCCACGAGGAGGCGGTGGCCCACGCGATGGACCTCGCGCAGGCGTCCCAGCCCTCCCCCGAGGACCTCGTGACCGCGCGCCGGGTGTATGCCGAGGCGGGATGCCGGCCGGACCTGTTCCACGCCCTGGCCGACGCCCTGGCGAGGACCGTGGACCGGGAGGGGCTTCTGGACCTGTGGAGGTTCGCGGCGGGCATGGACCTCGAGAACCCGTCGCGCGAGACCGCCCTGCGGGCCGCCATCGCCATCGAGGAGGCCCTCGGCCAGGACCCGACCGACGACCTGGCGGCCCTGGTGGGACTGCGCCCGCAGGACAAGGCCCTGCTCGAGGACTTCGAAACGGCGGGCCGGAGGGCCGGGAGGCTCCAGGAGGTCGTCACCCACCTGGAGGCGCTCTTCGCCGAGCACCAGGACGAACCCGTGGCCGGCGACTTCGCCCGCGTCCTCGCGCGCATCCTGCGGGACGACCTGACGCGCGACGAGGAGGCGGTGGACTACCTGCGCGTCGCCATGCTGCGCCGGCCCGACGATGCGGACGTGGTCCGGGAACTGGCGGCGCTGTACGAGAAACTGTCCCGGTTCGGAGACCTGGCCCTCCTGTACGAGAACCTCGGGGACCTCGCCGAAGACCCCGACGAGCGACTCGCTTCTTACTTCCAGGCGTTCGACGTCGTCCGGAGCCGGATGAAGGACCCGGTCGGAGCGGCCGACGTGCTGAAGAAGGTCCTGGACCAGGACCCGGAGAGCCGGACGGCCCTCGACGCCCTGGAGGCCATCGCGAGGGAGACCGGGGACCCCGTGATGCTGGCCCAGGCCCTCGCGCGGAAGGCCGAGGTGAGCGCGTCGTCCGAGGACCGCCGGACATCCCTCCTGGAGCTGGCCTCGGTGCGGGTGGGCCCCCTCGGGGACGTGGCAGGGGCCATCCGGACGCTCGAGGAGGTGCTGGAATCCGACCCGGGGAACTCCGAGGCCATCGCCCGCCTGAAGGAACTCTACGTCCAGACCGAGCGGTACCGCGACCTGGCGGACCTCTTCGAACGGGAGGCCGAGGCCGCCACCGACCTCGAACGCAAGACCGGCGCGCTGAAGAAGGCCGCGGCGGTCCACGAAGCGCGGCTCGGGGACCGCGAGGCGGCGATGGGGCTCTTGAAGCGGGTCCTGGACCTGGACCCTCTCAACCAGTTCGCCTTCACCCGTCTCGGAGAACTTCTGGAAGCCGCCGGGGACTTTCACGGGCTCGTGGACCTGCTTCAGGGGCATCTGTCGCACACGGACTCGGCGGGCGCCCAGGCCGACCTCCACGTGCGGATCGCGGCGGTCTGCGAGTCCTCCCTGAACGACCGGGCGAAGGCCGTGATCCACTACCGGGCGGCCCTCTCGCTCGACCCCTATCGCGCGGAGGCACGGGGAGGGCTGGAGCGGATCCTCCGGGACGAGGACGTGGCCATGGACGCGGCCCTCGCCCTCGAAGAGGTCTATGAGTCGTCCGGCGAACACCTGAAGTTGTGCGAGGTTCTCCGGCGCGAGTCCGACCTCGTGAAGACGGCGGGCGAGCGGGAGGCCCTCTGGCTCCGCATGGCGGAGGTCCAGGCCGACCGGCTCGACGACGGGCACGCGGCCATCGAGTCGCTGGCGGCCGCCCTGACGCTGAACCCGGCGAACCCGAACACCCTGGAGCGGCTCGAGAGCCTGGCGCTGAAGACCGGCGAGGCGGCGCGGCTGTTCGAGGTCCTCCACCGCCTGGCCGGCGAGGTTCGCGACGCCGACATCCGGTCGCGACTGAACCGCAGGGCGGCCGAGGTCGCGGACCGGGACCTGAAGGACGCGGCGGCCGCCGCGACGCACTATGGCGCCTATCTCCAGGACAACCCGGGCGACGCCGAGACCCTGGCCGTCCTCGACAGGCTGTACTCGGACCTGGGCCACGCGGAACGGCTCGCGGACGTCTTGAGACAGCGGATCGGACTGGTCGGGGACGGGCCGAACGCGCTGGACCTGCGGATGCGGCTCGGGGACCTGCTCGCGACGCGGCTCCAGGATGCGGAAGGGGCGGTCGAGCAGTACCGGATCGTCCTGGCGCAACGCCCGGCGGACCGGGAGGCGGTCCGGCGCCTGAGCAACCTGGTGGACCACCCGGTCGCGGGACACCACGCCCTCGAGATCCTCATCGCGACCCTGCGCGGGTCCGGGGACGACGAGGGGCTCGCATGGGCCCTCGACAAGAGGATCGAACGCATCGAGGCCGGTGGAGAGGGCCTGGCGAGCGACGACGCGGACCCCCTGCCGCTCCACGAGGAGGCCGCGGAGGTGGCCCGGCGGCTCGAACGGCCGGACGACGAGATGAGACACCTGGGGACGGCGCTCGAGCTGGCCGCGTCCCACGAGGCCCTCCGCAGGAAGTTCCTCGACGCCGCGGACCGGACCGGGCGATACGGCGTGGCCTACGAGTATCTCGCGCGGGCCGCGTCGGGGGCCTCGTGGGCGGACCTCGAGCGGACCCTGCGCCTGCACGCGGCCAGGATGGCGGACCGGGCCGGCGGACGGGACCGCGAGGTGGAGGCGGAACTGGCGAGGGTCCTCGAGTTGGACCCCACGTGCCGGGAGGCGATCGAGATCCTGGAGCGCCTGTTCGAGAAGGAGGGGAGGGCGGGCGACCTCGTGGACATCCTGACGCGGAAACTCCGGCTCGACATGACGCCGGCGGAGCGCGTCGCGACCCTCGGGCGGCTGGCCGGCCTGCACAAGGTCCGGCGCGAGAAGGACCGCGCGATCCGGGCGCTCGAGGAGGCATCGAGTCTCGAGCCGGGAGACACGGGCATCCTCGAGAACCTGGTGGCCCTCTATGACGAGGAAGGGAACACGCGAGGTTCCGTCTCGGCCCTCGAACGACTGGCCGCGGCGTCCCCGGGGGCGCCGGAGCGGGGGGCGTGCCTGCTGCGGGCCGCGGACCTGCTGGTGGACCCGCTCGGGGACACGGTCGCCGCCCGCGGAGTCCTGGAGTCGTTGTTGTCGGAGGACCCGGGACATCCCGAGGCCCGTCGGCGCCTCCGGACGATCTGCGAGGACCTTCAGGACTGGCCCGCCCTGCTCGAGATGCTGAACGACGTGGTGTCGGACGAGACACAGGACGCCGGCACGCGCGTCGAGGCCGCGATGAGCGCGGCGTCCGTGGCCGAGACGCACCAGGAGGACCTCGCAGCCGCGGCCTCGCTTCTGGAGAAGGCCCACGAGATCGACCCGAACTTCCTGCCCGTGGTGGACGAACTGATCCGCGTCCACTACCGCTCGGGCGAGTGGCCGAATCTCGTCGAGGCCCTGCGGCGGAAGGCCGCGCTCGTGCCCGCCGTGGGGGAGAGGGTCGCCCTGCTCGCAAAGGCCTGCGACCTGGCGCGCGGCGAGATCGGCGACGCAGAACTGGCCGGGAGTCTCGCGCGGGAGATCCTCGCCCTGGACCCGGCGAACCCGAGGGCGCTGCTGGTGACCGCGCGCCTCATGGAGACGAAAGGGGAGGCGCAGGAGGCCCTGGACCTCTTCCGCAGACTCGCGAGGACCACTGGGGACATCGAGGAACGCGTCGAGGCCCTCCTCGGCGTGGCCCGGATCCTCATGGGACGAGGCGAGACGGGCGACGAGGTTCGCGAGGCCCTGCGCACCACGGCCCGCTTCAAGCCGGACCATCCGGAGGCCAACGCGCTCTTGCGACGCCTGTACCTCGACAACCGGGAGTTCCAGTCGGTCGTGGAGGTGATGCAGCGCGACCTCAAGCATGCAAGGACGGACGGGGAGCGGGCGACGATCTGCATGGACATCGCCGAGATCTTCCTGAACGAACTGAACGACGGGGCGGCGTTCCTCCGATGGGCCGAGGAGGCCCACCGCTACAAGCGGGACGACCCGCGCATCGTGGCCG
>DYKK01000447.1 GCA_020722625.1 Anaeromyxobacter dehalogenans | reverse complement strand
TCCGCGGGCTGAACCGCCTGTACGGGCGGGACATCGCCGCGAAGCCGCGCCCGGCGGACACCAACGAGGAGATGCGCCAGCTGATGCTCGCGCTCAACCGGCTCGATGGGCCGGGGTTCAACCGGACCTTCGGGCCGGTCCCGCGCGCCCTTCCGGGGTCGGACCAACTAGACCGGCCCAACCGCTTCGAGATGCGGGACATTGAACACTCGCTCTGCGAGTTCGACAAATACGAGCGCGTCCGTTTGGGCGAGGGCAAGATGCGCTCCAAGTATGACTGGCGCAAGGCCCATCCGCTCGCGGCTCCGGCGGCGACCGTCATTCCGGATCCGCCCCCGGAACCCTGCGTGGCTTAAACCGACCCGCCCCGTGGCGTCCGCGCTCCGGGGCTTTCCTTCCCACTGAAATGGAGTATAGACCAATGGCAGTCCGTCTGACCAAGTTAATCCGTGAACAAATTCTGAACGCCCTTCTCAAGCACTCGTTCGAGGCCCGCGAGAAGGGCCTGAAGGAGCGCAAGCAAGCCTTCGCCAAGGAAATCTACAACGACATATACCCGCCCAAGGTCCGCGCGGCCATGGCGGCCCTCCCGGCGGGCTTCCTCCCGACCGACAATGATCTCACGGTGTCCTTCGAGGGCGGGGGCTGCCCCCGCGCGGACTTCGGGGAGCGCTTGCCCATCGCCAAGGCCCATGAGTACAACGCCACCAAGGCGTACCCGCCGGAACCCCCGTTCACCGCCCGCTTCATCCCCCTGGACCGTGAGGAGAAGGACCTGAAGCGCGAGAAGGACGAGGCCAAGAACAACGCCAAGGCCGTCCTGGAAAGAGGCACGACCGTCAAGAAGCTCATCGACGCGTGGCCGGAGGTTGAGACGTTCGCCCGCCCCTACGCCGCTGAATCGACCTCCCGGGCCGTCGCCTGACGGCTCCGTTGTAGAACCTTTCTGGAGATACCGCATGAAAGTCATCAAAACCCGAAACGTCCACCAGGCCCTCCCGGAGGCGTTGTATCAACTGCGCGGCGAAGGCGTCCGCCGTGATTCGCGCAACGGCCCGGTCCTCATGTTCCCGGAGCCCGTCACGACTGTGTATGACCGCCCCGCGGAGCGCGTCCTGTTCTGGGCCTCCCGGGACGCCAACCCGTTCTTCCACCTGGTCGAAAGCCTCTGGATGCTGGGCGGTCGGAATGACGTAGAATACGTCGCCCGCTACGTCGAGCGCATGCGCACCTTCTCGGATGACGGCGTGACCTTACACGGGGCCTACGGCTACCGCTGGCGCGTCCATTTTGAGTACGATCAGTTGGTGACTATCATCAACGCGCTGAAGGCGAACCCGGACTGCCGCCGCCAGGTTCTGTCCATGTGGGACGCCCGCGCGGACCTCGGGCGTCAAAGCAAAGACCTCCCTTGTAACCTTCAGGCAATCTTCCAGGTCGCCTCCGATGGGCGGCTAGACATGATGGTCGCCAACCGCTCCAACGACATGATCTGGGGCGCATACGGGGCCAACGCGGTCCACTTCAGCTACCTCCACGAGTACGTTGCCCGCTCCATCGGGGTCGAGCAGGGCGTGTACCGTCAGGTGTCGGCTAACTTCCACGCCTATGAGTCCGTGCTGGATCAGGTCCGCGGGCTCGCGGACGAGGCCCCTGGGGGCCTCGTCCCGGCGGACCTTCACTGGAAGGGCCGCGACCCCTATGCCTCCGGGGCGGTCGAGCCCTTCCCGTTGATGTCCGTTCCGCGCGAAAGCTGGGACGGCGAGTTGCTGATGTTCCTCAATGAGCCGGACGCCGTGGGCTTCCGTGACCCGTTCTTCCGCCGCGTGGCCATCCCTATGATGAAGGCCCACAAGGCTTTCAAGCAGACCTCCAACCCCTCCCGCTTTGACGCCGCCTTGGAGGAGCTGGACAACGTTGCCGCGACGGATTGGAAGCTGGCGG
>DYKK01000446.1 GCA_020722625.1 Anaeromyxobacter dehalogenans | reverse complement strand
GGGTCAGTGCGTTGTGAAATCTGGTGGCGGATTCTGGCCCAGTTCCGATCCGTCCGTCACGCCCGTCCGGGCGGCGAGACCCCGCTGTCGGGGGGCTCGCGGCCGCTGCCGAGCCGATTCCGCTTGGTTCCCGCGGCCTCCTGGACGCGGCGGACCAGGGCGTCGCGGTCCGACGGCGGCAGATCGGTCCGCCCCAGGGCGTGCGCGACCTCGTCGAGCAGCGCCGCGTCGGCCCCGGCCTCCTTCAGCAACGCCTCGCGCAGGCGCAGCAGGTCCTCCTCGAGGAACCGGAACTGGTCGCCCTTGCGCAGGTGCCGATCGAAGTCGAGGCGTCCCTCGGCCATCCCCTGGAGGATCACCGACACGGCCTTCGCGGGGCCGGCCACGCGGAACGTGAGACGGAGACCCACGTACGCGAGGGCCGTGACCAGGACCATGGCCGTGGTGACCATCGCGAGCACCCGAACGGTGTCGTCCCGATCGAGCCGGTCCCGGAGGTCCCGGTCGAACTCCGCGTCGAGGGCATCCCCGGCGGCGGCCGCCTGCCCCGGACAGATCCGGTTGATGCCGACGAGGCGCCTCTGCTCGCCGAGCGTGCGCACGTACAGGCTCCCGAGCACCGCGAGGATGAGGGCGGCCACCCCCACGATGACCGTGGTATAGACCGCCTGGAATCGCGCGTCCACGAGCATGCGCCGGCGTTTCCATTCGCGTTGGACCATGGCGTCCCTCCCGGGGGAGGCCCCCGCGACCCTCCCCCTCTCCGGCGGTCCCCGCCGTCATCGCGGACCCGAGGCCCTGGACCGTGGCCGGGCAGGCGTCCCGCCGCCCGGCTCCGGGGCCTCCGTCTCCCCCGAGGCCAGTCGCTCGGCCAGTTCGTCGGCGGCCGCCTCCGCGGCCCGCCGCAGGGCCGTGAGCCTCCCGTCCACCGTCGCGGCCGGCAGGGAGTACTCGTCGGCATCGGGGTCGGGGATCGGCGCCCGGGTCCGACCCCGGCCCGTGGCCTCGACCGCGAGGACCACGAATCCGGACGGGGCCAGCACCCGGATCGTCACCCGGACCTCGGCCGTGGGCGGGTCCGCCGGGCGCTCCGGGTCGAACTCCATCGCGTCGAGCCACGCGACCCCGGAGACCCGCAACGCGACGACCGGTCGCCGGCCGGGACCGCCGTCATCGCGGAAGTCCATCTCGGCGCCCACGTCGTACCGGCGGTCGCGGACCAGCCGTTCCAGGACGACCTCCTGGAACGTCTTCGTCGAAAGGTCGTTGTCATAACCGGTCCGAGACACCAGGTCGCGGACATCCAGGCGCACGGCCCCGGCCCGGGCGATCACGCGACGGACCGCGAGACCGGCCCACTTCGCGACCAGGGGGTCGGGGTCCACCGCGGCCCAGCACAGGTCGTGAAACGCCTGGGGGCTCGCCGTCTCGCGCAACGCCTTGGCCGCCGCGGCCCGGACGATCGCGTCGCCGTCGTGGAGCGCCCCGAGGAGTGCGACCTCGACCTCGGGCGCCGCCGCTCGGGCTTCCAGGGCGAGCGCCGCCTGGGCGCGGACGCGAGGGCTCGGGTCCGAGGCGAGCGCGGCGAGCAGGTCGTCGATCCCGGACGCCAGGGCGCGCGAGGCCGAGACCGCCAGGACCACGGACGCGCAGACGACCCCGGAGCGCCACCTCATGACCTGGATCGTATCCTCCTTCCGCCCGCACTGGAATTCGAATCCGCGGTCCGGGGTCGCGGTGCACGTGGCTTCGTCGCAACGCCCCGTCCCCCGCGTCCAACGTGACACTGTCACTGACACTGTTTGCTGACCCTGACCCTGTTCCTGACCCTGTCCCCTGAATCGGTCCCGCTCACGACGTTCCGGGGAAACGAGGCGATGGGCCGCGCAACCCCCCCCGCACAGCCACAAGCCGCCACCCCGATCTCGGCAGCACGACGGAACACCTTGATATGTCGTGGTTTCGT
>DYKK01000445.1 GCA_020722625.1 Anaeromyxobacter dehalogenans | reverse complement strand
AGATCGGGACGGCGGATCGTGGCGCCGAGAACTCGTTGACCCGCACCTCTTCGTTGGAATACCATTCCTTCGGAACCGAACGCGGAAACGCCGTGGCCGGCCTCACCCTCTTCGCGGCAGTGGATGACCTGTACCGGAAGGCCCGCACGGAGCGGATGACCACGTCCACGAAGCGTCTCGATGTCCTTGCACGATACTGCGTTCAGGAACTGGAATATCGGGGGCTCCGTGGCGCCGTGATCGAACCGAAATTGCCGGGGTTCGCTCGCGCCAAGGACTGGGACGTGGCATGGTTTCATCGAGAGAAGGTCCGACTCGCGATCTCCCTGAAGTCGCTCCTGACCAATCTTGGCGGCACGGTTCCCAACCGGGTGGACGACCTGATGGGCGAGGCGGCGAACCTCCAGATGTACTCCCCGGAAGTGGTCATCGGATACTTCATGGTCTTCAACGTCGAGGAAGATCGCGCGACGACAAGACATGGTTGCACCTGGTGTGAATTGCTCGATCAACGCCTGAGGGCGCTGTCGGGGAGAAGACCGCCCCACTGGACACCCGGAACCATCGAAGCCTCCGTCCTGATCCGTGTGGATTTCAGTGCCGGGCGCTCCTCTTGAGCCTCGAGAGCGCGGCCTCCACGTTTTTCGATACGCTGGTCGAGCAGGTTGTCAACCGGAATCCTGACCTTCGCGGGGGGCGCAACGCGGGATGATCATGCGTGCTTCCGAAAACGACCCCTTCCTCGACCTGGCTCGCAGGGCCCTGGGCGACGCGTTTTCGGGGGACCTGTCCGACCAGACCCTCATTCCGGCCCTGGCCAAGGACCCGGCAGCGGCGCAACGAATCGCCTCCGTCGTGGCGGAGATCGAGACTCGCCACCGCCTCGTCCGGGGAGATTCCAGGTCGCTGCTCGGGGTCGAGGACCGGAGCGTGCACCTAGTGGTCACGTCGCCCCCGTACTGGACCCTCAAGGAGTATCGCCACACGGACGGACAACTCGGCGACATCGAGGACTACGAGACATTCCTCGTCGAACTCGATCGGGTCTGGTCCGAATGTTTTCGGGTCCTCGTTCCCGGCGGGAGACTCATCATCGTCGTCGGGGACGTGTGCCTGTCGCGCAAGGCGCACGGTCGTCACGAGGTCGTTCCCCTGCACGCGTCCATCATCGAGCACTGTCGTCGAATCGGTCTTGCCAACCTCGCGCCGATCATCTGGCACAAGATCGCCAACGCCCGGTACGAGGTGGAGAACGGAGGCGGGGGGTTCCTGGGGAAACCCTATGAGCCCAATGCGGTGATCAAGAACGACATCGAGTTCATCCTCATGCAGCGCAAACCCGGCGGTTATCGCCGCCCCAGTCCTGGAATGCGGATTCTCTCGATGATCCCGGAGGCCGAGCACCGCGAATGGTTCCAGCAGGTGTGGTCTCTTCCGGGCGCGTCCACTCGCGAGCACCCCGCACCGTTCCCGGTTGCGTTGGCCGAGCGCCTGATCCGCATGTTCTCGTTCGTCGGTGACGTCATCCTGGACCCCTTCCTGGGCACCGGGAGCACCTCGGTCGCGGCGGCACGGACCGGTCGAAACAGCATCGGATTCGAAGTGGATCCCCATTACTTCTCCCTGGCCCGGACGAATCTCGGCGTTCTTTCCTCGAACATGCTCGCGTCCGTCTCGATCGTGACCGAGGCGCCGGGCGACCCGCCTCGCTTGCGCGCGGCCGCGTCGGGTCCCCGGTGATCGTCGTCCCGTCCTGGACCGCCGGTCCCGAGAAGGCCGGACCCGGGCGAGCAGCCCCAAATGGACCGTCAACCTCCGCAATCCTTGGAATATACACGAAATCTGCTCCGTTTTGTTTCATCACCCTGGAGCGGCGACCTCCGGGTCGCGGCGAGTTTCTGCGTAGAAGTCCGGGGTCCGGGTTCCGGGATCCGGGGTCCGGGGTCGCGGTGGACATGGCCCCCTCGTCATGCCCCGCCCCCGCGAC
>DYKK01000057.1:11820-13467 GCA_020722625.1 Anaeromyxobacter dehalogenans | reverse complement strand
GTGGCACAGCCGATAGATGGGGCAAGTCGCGGCCGGCACGAGACCACGACAAATCCAGGTCTTCCGTCGTGCTGCCGAGGTCGTGGTGGCGGAACGTGGGGGGGGTGGTCCTGGCTGCTTCTGGTGGCAGCCGTCGGGGTGGGGCTGGGCGCCCTGGCCCCGCTGGACGCCCGCGCGGGGGGCTTCGAATACGGCCCCCAGGGGTTCCACGCGGTCGGGCGCGGCGGGGCCTTCACGGTCCGCGCGGACGACCCCTCGGCGCTGTACTGGAACCCCTCCAGGCTCGCGCTGTTGCGCGGGACGCGCTTCCATTACAGCCACAACTTCCCCCAGGAGACCCTGACCTTCCGGCGCTCCCCGGGGCAGGCCGTGGACTGGCAGGGGAACCCGGCCGGGTCCCCGATCACGTTCGCGCCCGCCTCCGAGGCGCTCGGTTTCTTCCCCCTGAACGCCTCGTTCGCGATCACCTCCGACTTCGGCCTGGACGACGCCACGTTCGCGCTGGGGATGGTCGGCCCCTCGGCCATGGGCAAGGCCCGCTTCGATGACCCGTCCAGCACGGGGGCCACGCGCTACTCGTTCCTCGACATGGACATCACCATGATGTTCCTGACCCTGTCCGGGGCGTGGCGGTACCGGACCGGGGACCGCGACTGGTTCGGGGTCGGTGTGAGCCTCCAGTACGCCATGATCCCGTGGATGAAGTACTCCCTGATGCTCGTCGCGCCCGCCGGGTCGACGAACCAGAACGGCGTCGCCAACACCCCCAGCGACATGCGGGCCGACCTGGACATGAAGGACCTGACCGGGTTCACCGCGATCGTGGGCGCGTTCGTGCGCCCCTTGCCCTACCTCGAGTTCGCCGTGTCCTCGCGGCTCATCCCGATCCGGTACAACCCGACCGGGAACATCCGGATATCGGGCGCCCAGGGTGACGGCATGCTCTTCAAGAACATGGATCCGTTCACGATCCCGGCCACCCTGACCTTCACCTACCCCATGACGGCCCAGGTCGGGGCCCGCTATCTCTTCGAGCGCGGCGGGCGCGAGGTCGGCGACATCGAACTGGATTTCGTGTGGGAGCACTGGTCTCAACTGAAATCGTTCGACATCACGTTCAGCGAGACGACACTCGAGAAACTCGGCTACCGGATGACCTTCAAGAAACTGGTCCTCGCCCGCAACTACCAGGACACGTTCAGCCTGAGGCTCGGGGGCCAGTGGAACGCAATTCCGAAGTGGCTCACCGTCCGCGCGGGCGGCTGGTGGGAGTCCCCGGCCCACCGGGTGGGGTACACGATGTTGGATTTCCCTTCCCTCAACCGGTTTGGCCTGGCCGCGGGCCTCTCGACGGAGTGGCGCGGCATCGAGTTCGGCATCGCCTACGCCCACGTCTTTCAGCAGGACCGGACCGTGTGCGTGAACCAGGCCGGGATCTACCAGCAGGTGATGCAGCCGGACGGATCGATGCTGGTCCACGACGGCACCGCACCCGACCCGTACCCGGTCAACGCGGGCCGCTACTCAGGATCCTTCGATGTCGTGACCATCGGGCTCAACCTCCATTTCGATACCCTGATTCACGGCGAGTGACCCCCGCGGCGGGTCCACGTGCACCGCGACCCCGGATCCCGGCAAGGTCAGTCT
>DYKK01000057.1:0-11720 GCA_020722625.1 Anaeromyxobacter dehalogenans | reverse complement strand
CCGGATCCCGGACCCCGGATCCCGGACCCCGGTCCCCGGATGCAAACTCCCCGGCGGGGTCGGGGACAGAAGCCTCCCGACCCCTGTCTTGTGTCCCCAGCACTCGCGTGATATCAATTGATGCGGAATCGAATCCCGGGCCACCGGGGACACCACGGCGCCGGGTCCCGAGGGGTGCGGTCATGGTCTTCGCCTGTCTGAAGTGCGGCTCCCGTTTCCGGGTGGGGGACGACCGACTCGCGGGCAAGGTGCTCCGCTTCACCTGCCCGAAATGTGGTCAGGTGCACCTCCTGCGGGACCCCGCGACCCACGCGACGCCCGTCGAGGCCGCGCCGGCATCGGGCGCGGCCGGCTCCGGTGCGCATCCGTCCGCCCCGGCGAGACACCCGACGATCTCCGAGGTCCGCTTGACCCAGAGAGCGCCCACGGTGGTCCCCAGGGCCGCCCCCGAGCCCGCGGCCGCTCCGACCCACCCTACGACCCGGACCGGGGCCCAGCCGGCCGTCCCGGCGGCGAAGCCCACGGGGACCGAGTCGTGGTACGCGATCCGGCACGGACAGAGGGTCGGCCCCTTCCACCGCGAGGAACTCCTCGAACGGTTGTCGGCGGGGGAACTGCACGAGCGTTCCTTCCTGTGGCGTCCGACGATGGCGGCGTGGACGCGACTGAACCAGATCCCCGAGCTCGCGGACATCCTCGATGCGGCCTTGCGGTCGAGGACCGCTCCCCCCGCGGAGTCGGGATCGTCGCAGCCGGTTCCCGCGCCGCCGCCGCCGACCGGGGCGGCCGGCGGCGGACCGGCGGCCCCACCAGAGGACTCCGAACTGCCACCGCCGCTCCCTCCCCCCCGGGAGCCACCCCGGGCCGGGGAGACCCACCGCAACCCGGAAACGGCGCGCGCGGTCGGTCCGGAACCGGTGGACGCCCTGTACTCGAAGATATCGCGCCCCGCGATTGACCTGCGCAAGATCCGCGAGGTCCAGCCCGAGGAACCGGAGATCCCGGACGCGGTCCCGGGCGCGCCCGGTCCCCGCGGCACCCGACCCGCCCCGGCGGTGGAGCCTCCCCCTTCCCACGACGCGCTCTCCCCGACCGGACTCGCCGTGACCCAGGAAGAAAAGCGCTTCTTCTCGCGGGCGTTCGTCCTGCCGTCCGAGGCCTGGCCGGCCGCGCCCGCGGCCGAAGCGGTCCCCGAGGCGGACCACGCCGTCGCGGCACCCCCCGTCCCGGAACACCGGGCGGGAGGACGTCCCCGGGGACACGCGCCGCGTCTTCAGGACTTCAGCGTGATGGTCCGGCTCACGCGCCGGAGCAAGCGCCGGAGCCTGGTCATCTTCGGGTCCCTTGGGGTCCTGGTGGCGGGGGTCATCGGGCTCGTGCTGTACTGGTCCTTCAGCGCCGGCCCCGCGGAGCTCGGGATCGCCCTGCGGGAAGACGGCGAGGTTCCGACCTTCCGACAGACCCTGTACGCGGTCCCGAAGCCCGCGAAACCGGACGAGATCGCCCCGGCCCCTTCGCGGGCCGAGGAGCGGCGGCGGCCCGCGGGACGGTCCCCGGGGAACCACGGCGCGCCGGCGGCCCGCATCGAGGTCCCCGAGCCGAGACTCGCCAGGGCGCCCGAGGTGGACCCCACCCTGAGCGCCGAGTTCCAGCGGTATGCCGGGATCCTCGGGAACGGCGACAACGGGCACGCCGAGACGATGGTGGACGTGAAGCCCCGGACCCTCACCGAGATGCCGCAGCACCGCTTCGACCGGGACGGGATGGACGCCTTCCTGTCGACGAAGATGCGCAAGTTCTCGGACTGCAAGGCCCGGATGAAGCGCAAGACGGACCTCCCGGTCAAGGTGGTCCTGGGATTCAGCGTCGGTCTCGACGGGAAGGTGCACGACATCGTGGTCGATCAGGCCGCCGGCCCCCGGGACGACGGGCTCGACGAGTGCATCCGCCGCATCGTGGGCGGATGGGCGTTCCCGCCGCCGGACGAGGAGGCGACGATCCGGACGACGCTGCTGTTGTGACCGCGGGCCTGGTCGTCGTCCGGGCTTCCCTGAAGGAGGAAGGTCTCATGCCGGCACGAACGATTCCGGGCGCGGGAAAGGCCGCGCTCGCAGCGGGGCGATTCGCGTCCTTTCTGGTCGTCTTTCTCTTCGCCCTGGTGGCCCTCGCGGGTCATGACACGGTCCGCACCATCGAGTTCTGCGGGTTCACCGCGGACGGGAAGCAGTACCTGCTGCTGATCCGGGACGAGCAGATGGGGACGTTCCTGTCCCTTCGGTCCGCCGATACCGGGAAGCAGGTCAAGGGGACCCCGATCGACAACCCGCTGGACGAGAAGCGCCTGCGCGAGGAGACCGTGAAGAAGCACCGCATCACGGACCCGGGCACGGACTCGCAGGCATCGCCCGACGGGACGTACACGATCATCGGCGTTCCGAGGGGCATCCGCTTCGACCTCAACGTCCTGCGCGGCAACCGCAGCGCGCGCCTGCACACGTTCAAGGTCGAGCAGGGGACGTCGGGCCCGGCCAAGGTCACGCTGAAGGCGGTCCACTGGTCCGGGGACGGCCATCGGATCGTCGTCATCCTCCACAAGGTGCTGAAGGACGAGAACGGCCTGGACGCGGACGAGGCCTGGCCGTTTCCGTTCTTCGCGAGCAGCCTGTCGTTCCAGTAGGAAGGGCCTCCGGGAGGGCAGGACCGTGGTCCGAAGGGAACGACGCAGGTGGACTCGTGAGCGCCCCCCGTCGAACCGCGCCCTGATCCTCCGCGTTGCGTTCTACACGCTGGTCCTGGTCGTGGTCCTGGTCTTCCAGGACGCGATCGGCCGCGCGGGGTCGGGGTGCATGGCGCTCTTCCGGTGAGCGCGACCCTGGATCCGGCGTCCGGGGTCCGGGATCCGGCGTCCGGCGTCGCGGTGAACATGCCACGTGGTCATGCCTCCATCCCCCGCGTCCAACGTGGGCCTGACGCTGTCACTGACACTGTCACTGTCCCCTGTCACTGCCACTGCCCCGGCATCCGGCGTCCGGGGTCCGGGATCCGGCACCCGGTGTCGCGGTGGCCGTTTTCAAGTGACTTCAAGGTGCTCCGGAATTTGGCGCCGGATTCTGGGCGACGATCGGCACTTGCTTCCACCTCCCCTGCCTCGGTATCATGTCGCCGGCCTGGATTGAGGGGACCATGACACGGACCCGAACCGCGAAACACCTTGGCGTGACGCTCCTGGCCGTCCTCGCGGCCTGTGGTGGCAGCGGTAGCAAGCAGAAGGTGTACGACCCCCCGATCATCGCCATTGACCCCCCGGACCGGGAGGTATTGCTGCTGGCGTCCACGGGCGCGGAACAGGGCCAGACCCACGACTTTTCCATCAGAAACACGGTGAGCGGCTCCTTGCTGACCGTCTCGTCGGTCACGATCGAGCAGTCTCTGTGCGCCGGGGACCCCGAGAATACCTTCTCGCTGACCTGGGATGACGGCGTGGTCTTCCCCGTCGCGATCGCGGGCCCGGGCGACGGGCCGGCCACCGGAAAGCCGGAATCCGTGCACGTCCAGGTGACCTACACCGCCCCGGACACCGTGTGCGAGCGCTCCGCGACGGTCCACATACTCAGCGACACGCGGGATGCGGACGAGCGAGACCTGACGATCCGGATCACGGCCCCGATCCCGACCCCGCACATCGTGGCCGCCCCGACGGTCGTGGACCTCGGGATGGTCGAGGAGGGCCAGTCCGCGGAGTCGTTTCTGGCGCTGCGCAACACCGGGCTCGGGGACCTCGTCGTGTCCGACGTGCGGTACAAGGGGTCCCCGAGGTTCTCGTTCACGTGGAAATGCCAGTGGGCCGACGACCAGGGACCCGATGAGCCCCTCGATAAGGTGCCGTTCATCGAGAAATGGGTGCAGGTGGAGGGCGGGGCCGAGCCCACGACGCTGGGCAGTGCCTGCGCCGGACCCATGATTATCCCCGCGAACGGGGAGTACAAGGTCCGCGTCCGGTATGAAGCAGTGGACGACCTGCCCGCCAAGGCCTTCCTTACGTTTCTGTCCAACGACCCGGACTACGACGCCGCGGCGGGCCAGGGGATGGACGTGGAGTTCTGGGCCAACGTCAGCGGTCCCTGCCTGCGCGCGATCCCGGACAAGGTGGACTTCGGGACCGTGATGAAGGGCACGTTCCACGCCGAGGCGGTCGAGTTGTTCTCGTGCGGCGACAAGACCGTCGAGGTGACGTCGCTCGCGCTTCAGGCAGGGGACCAGAGCCCGTTCCGGCTGGACCTCCAGGGGATCGGAACCCCGTCCGAGGCCGAGCCTCTCGTCTTGAACCCCGGTGACCGCAAGACCTTCATGGTGACGTACCTGCCCGAGGCGGTGAAGGCCGCGCAGGACGGGACCGTCCTGTCCGACGAGGACACGATCCGGGTGGCGAACTCCTCGCCGCGACCCGAGGTCCTGGTCCCGGTCAGCGGCAGGGCGGTCGAGGGCGAGAAGCCGGTCTGCGAGTTCAAGATCACGTCCCCCAAGGAGGGCGAGGTCGGGGACGGCGAGTCCGTGCTGGTCCTGGACCGCCTGTCCTTCTACGACCAGTCGTACGACCCGATGCCCGGGGGGGGCGTCGTGGCGTGGGAGTGGAGCGCGACGACCCCGCCCGGGTCCGCGGACGTCTTCCAGCCATCCTATACCTTCCCAACCCCGACTTTCGAGGTCAATGTCGTTGGTGATTATCTATTCTGCTTGAAGGTCTTCAATACGCTAGGAATCCCCTCGGACCCGTGCTGCAAACTCGTCCACGTCAAGGCGGGCGAGGGGTGCGTGGTCGAGTTGACCTGGGAGACCCCGCTCGACCCGGACCCGACGGACGAGTGCGGCACGGGCAAGAACTGCGGGTCGGACATGGACCTCCACATCGTGCACCGGTACGCGGGCGGCCCGGACATTGACAAGGACGGCCAGCCCGACGGGTTCTTCGACACGAAGTGGGACTGCTTCTGGTTCAATCCGCGGCCGACCTGGGTCGAGGGAGGGGACCCGGTCCTGGACCAGCCGCGCCTGGACCGCGACGACACGGATGGGGCGGGTCCGGAGAACTTCCACTACGACCGCTCGCCCCCCGGCGAGTGCTACAAGGTCGGGGTCCACTACTGGGACGACCACACGTTCGGCGCGTCGTACCCGACCCTGCGGGTCTTCCTGGACGGGGACCTGAAGTACGAAAAGAAGGCCCCCAAGATGAAGATGCAGGACCTGTGGGAGGCCGGGGAGGTGTGCTGCGCCAATCCCGACAAGCCGTTCGTCGAGTACGAGGTGGGCGGCGCCCCGGTGATCATCCCGCAGTACGTGAACCCCGATTTCAACTTCAATCCGTGACCGACGTGATGGGACGCCCGGACAGCCGCCGCTTCGGTGGGCCCCGGCGGGTCTTGCCGTGGGTCGTGGTGACCTGGGGGGCCTGCGGGGGCGGGGGCGGCGGAGGCACGCCGGCGGACGTCCAACGCGAGGTGGTGGTGATCATCCCCGCGACGGACGTCGGGTACGACCTCGGACCCGGGCAGGACCGGGAGGCCTCGGACGCCCGGCCGGACCGTGAAGATGGGACGGTCCACCCGGACACGAACCCGGAGCGCGAGGACGCAGACAGCGGCGACGTCGCGAGGGACGACGCGATCCCGCGGGGCGACGGCGGCTCGTTGCCGGACGCAGCGAAGGACATCTTGTGCGTCCCGGACTGCTCGGGTCGGGTTTGCGGTTCCGACGGGTGCGGGGGGTCGTGCGGGACGTGCAAGGCGAACGAGGTGTGCCAGGGGGGCGCCTGCCTCTGCGTCCCGAACTGCACCGGCCGGGACTGCGGGCCCGACGGGTGCGGGGGGACCTGCAAGCCGGGGTGCGCCGCGGGCGTGCCGTGCCTCGACACCGGGAAGTGCGCCCAGTCCGGTCCGTGCACGAAGGTCGAGAAGACCCTGCAATGCACCGGCGAGGACTCGTCCTCATCGGCCAACAACGGCTGGCCGCCCAATTCCGATGTTCTGGACCAGTATTCATGCGACCCGGCTCTCGCCCACGGCCCCGAGAAGGTGTACCCATTCGTCCCCGACCAGTCCGGGGCGATCACGGTCACGTTGCAGGGGGCCTTTTCCGCGGATCCCCCCGCCTTCCTGAACCTGTATCTGCTCGCCGAGGAGGGCGAGGGATGCACCTCCCGGTCCTGCATTGCCGTTGATCACCGCGAGGTGTCGGCGGACGTCGAGGCCGGCCGCACCTACTGGGTGGTCGTGGACGCGGTGCAGAACAACACCGCGTCGTACGATCTGACGATGTCCTGTTCGTGGGTCCCGGCCACGAGCGATCCGTGAAGGGTTCCCGCGTTTTCTTGGCGGTCCGCCGGGGCGAGGCTATAATCCATCCTGGAATCGGAAATCCTCGAACGGCCGGAGGGAGGAACGGGAGGGGGAGAACCCGCAAGGAGGTCGAGATGATCGGAGGACGATTCTGGACCTGGTCGGTCGCGGCCGTGATCGGCTGCGCGTCGTCTCCGTCCCGGGGTCCCGTGACCCCACAGCCGGAGCCGGCGGGCGAGGAAGCCTCCCTGAAGTCGCGTTTCGAGGCGGCCTACTTCGAGATCGCCTGCATGGCCAACCGGGGCGTGGACCCGCTCATGACGATCACCCCCCTGCGCAAGCCGGCGGACTACCTGGACGGCCTCGTGGAGCGCAAGGACCCGGACCTCCCGGCGGCCCTGCGTGTCCTCGAGAGCCAGGGCTTCCCCTCGGTCGAGTCGTTCCAGGCGGTCGAGACGCGGCTGCGCGCCGACCGCGCCTACTGGAACGGGGTGGACGCGCGTTTCGTGGATGAATTGTTGAAGTGCCGGTGACCCCCGCCGGGCACCTCCGCGGGAGCAGCACGCATGGACATCCGTGAAGGAAGCGCGACGAGCGCGGACGGAACCCGCGTCGCCACGTACCTCGTGGGCCCGCCGGGCGGACCGACCCTGGTGCTCGCGAACGGGCTCGGGGGGAACGTCACGGCCTGGCGTCACCTGATCCGCCACTTCTCGGATCGGCTGCGGGTCGTGACGTGGGACTACCGCGGCCTGTACCGGTCCTCGCGACCGGACGACCTCTCGAACGACGCCTACGCGATCCCACGGCACTGCGACGACCTCGAGGCCGTCCTCGCGGCCGAGCGCGTCGAGCGCGCGGTGTTCGTGGGCTGGAGCATGGGGGTCCAGGTCCTGCTCGAGTACTACCGCAGGCGGCCGGACCGGTTCGCCGGGCTCGTCCTGATCAACGGGACCTACGGCCGGCCCTTCGAGACCGCGTTCCGCGCCCCCTGGATGCGGACGGTCGGGCCGCGATTTCTGGACATCCTGCCCCACCTCGCGCCCCTGATGAGCCGCTCGGAACCCCTGGTGACCCGCACCCGCGCCTTCGTGGCCCTGGCCAAGGGCCTGGGCCTCGTCAGCCCCACGCTCGACGAGGACGTCTTCTTCGACCTCGCCCGCGACTGGCTGAACCTGGACTTCGACGCGTACTCCGCGGTCTTCCGCGGGCTCGCGGACCACGATGCCCACGACGTCCTGGCGTCCATCCGCGTCCCGGCGCTGATCATCACCGGCGAGAAGGACCTCTTCACGCCCATGGAGATGTCCGCGCGCATGGTGTCGGAGATCGCGGGCGCGGAGTTCCTGACCATCGAGGGCGGGACCCACTACACGCCCATCGAGTACCCCATGACGGTCAACCTCCGCATCCAGAAGTTCCTGGAGGAACGGGTGGACTTCGGGGGTGCCCGGGTGGGCCGGCCGGTCCGGTCGCCGAAGCGGCGGCGCCGGGCGCGAAAGACAACGCGATGACCGCTATCGCCGCCCGGCCCACCAGGCGGCGACCCGATCCGCGACGGCCTCCGGGGTGAACCCGAACTCGCGCGCGAGGTCCTCGGCCGGGGCCGACGCACCGAACCGGTCCAGCCCGATGGCGAGGCCGTCGCGACCCGTGTAGCGGCCCCACCCGGCCGTGGAGCCGGCCTCGATCGTCACCACGGGGAGCGACGGGGGCAGGACCCGGGCGCGGTCCTCGGAGGGCTGCGACTCGAAGCGCTCGAGGCACGGCAGGGACACGACCCGGGCGTAGATCCCGCGACCCGCCAGGAGGGCCGCGGTCCGGACCGCCACGACGACCTCGGACCCGGTCGCTGCGAGGGTCAGTCCGGCCCCCGCGTCGGGTTCCGAGACCACGTAGCCCCCGCGCGATACCTCCTCGACCGCGAACCCGGCCCGCCGCGCGAACGACGGGACCGACTGCCGCGTCAGGACGATGGCGACAGGGCCTCGTGTCCTCGCGAGGGCGTCCGACCAGGCGGCCGCGACCTCCAGGGCGTCCGCGGGCCGCCACACGGTCATGCCCGGGATCGACCGGAGCATCCACAGGTGCTCCACGGGCTGGTGCGTGGGCCCATCCTCGCCCACCCCGAACGAGTCGTGCGTGAACACGAAGATCGAGGGGGCCTGCATCATGGCCGCGAGGCGCAACGCGGGCTTCATGTAGTCCGCGAAGACCAGGAAGGTCCCCCCGTACGGCCGGAACCCCCCGTGGAGCGCAAGCCCGTTCACCATGGCGGCCATCGCGTGCTCGCGCACCCCGAAGTGGAGGTTCACCCCCGAGAACCGGCCCGGACCGGCCGAGGGGAGCACGTGGGCGGACCCCTTGATTTCGGTCTGGTTCGAGGGCGCGAGGTCCGCGGACCCCCCGACGAGTCCCGGGATGCAGCGCGCGGCCTCCTGGAGGACGCATCCCGACAGGACGCGTGTGGCCTTGCCTTCCGCCGGACGGGCGGCCGCGTGCAGGCGCGCCAGCAGGTCCGACGGGACCTTGCCGCCGAACCTCGCGTCCCACTCCGCGGCCAGGTCGGGCCGGCGCCCGCGCCACGCGGCGAACTCCCGCTCCCAGGCCAGGCGCTCGGCGCGGCGGGCCTCGGCCAGGTCGGAAAACCACGCCCGGACCTCGCCGGGGACGTGGAACGGCCGGTCCAGGGGCCAGCCTTGGGCCGCCTTCATGGCCCGGACCTCGTCGGACCCGAGGGGAGCGCCGTGCGCGTGGTGCGACCCGTGCAGGGTGGGGGCCCCGCGCGCGATCTCGGTGCTGGCGACGATCAGGTTCGGTCGCTCGGCCTGCGACACGGCGTCGCGGATGGCCGCGGCCACGGCCTCGTGGTCGTGCCCGTCCGTTTCAGACACCCGCCAGCCCACGGCCTCGAAGCGCCGGCGGACGTCGTCCGAAAACGCGAGGTCCGTGCTCCCCTCGATGGTGATCCGGTTTGAATCGTACAGGACGACGAGGTTCCCGAGCCCCAGGTGGCCGGCGAGGGACGACGCCTCGTACGAGACGCCCTCCATCAGGTCCCCGTCGCCGGCCAGGACGAAGACGCGATGCGACACGGGCGCCCATTCTCCGTCGTCGGTCCGGGCCTGGAGCATCCGCCCGGCCAGCGCGAGCCCCACCGCGTGCGCGAACCCCTGCCCGAGCGGACCCGTCGTGACCTCGACCCCCGGGGCGAGGCCGCGCTCCGGGTGGCCGGGGGTCCGGCTCCCCCACTGGCGGAAGCGCTGAATCTCCTCGAGGGGCAGGTCGTAACCGGTCAGGTGCAACAGCGCGTACAAGAGCATGGAGGCGTGTCCCGCGGACAGGACGAATCGGTCGCGGTCGGGCCAGTCCGGCGCGGTCGGGTCGAAGCGGAGGAACCTGGACCACAGGACGAAGGCCATGTCCGCGGCACCGAGCGGGGCCCCGGGGTGTCCCGAGCGCGCGGCCTCGATGGCGTCCAGCGCGATCATCCGGATCGTACGGACGCACAGGGCCGCCAGGTCGGGGTCGGGAACGTTCATCGCGTGCACTCCTCGGCGTCCGAGGGGACCAGTTGGAGGTTGTCAATCAACCGCGTCGAGCCCAGCCGGGCCGCCACGGCCGCCACGCACGGGGCGTCCAGAGAGGTCGCCGGGTCCAGGGTATCGGGATCCACCACCTCCAGGTATTCCACGGCGAATCCGGCCTTCCCGAGCCGGTCGCGGCCGGCCGTGACGAGCCGCGAAACGTCCCGCTCGCCCGCGACGACGAGGTCGCGCAGGGCCCGGAGCGTGGCGTACAACTCGGGCGCCACGCGGCGCTCCTTTGGGGTCAGGTAGGCGTTTCGCGACGACATCGCGAGCCCGTCCGGCTCCCGCACCGTGGGGTGGCGCACGATCCGCACGTCGAGGTCGAGGTCGCGGACCATCCGCTCGACCACGAGGACCTGCTGGTAGTCCTTCATCCCGAAGACCGCGACCGTGGGTCCACACAGGTGGAACAACTTCAAGACGACGGTCGCCACCCCCGCGAAGTGGCCCGGTCTGGACCGCCCGCACAGGTGCTCCGGAAGGCGCTCCAGGACCACGCGGGTCTGGAAGCCCTCCGGGTACATCTCGGAGGCCTCGGGCGCGAAGACGTGCGTGGCGCCGGCGGATCGGAGTTTGCGCAGGTCCCCGTCGAGGTCGCGCGGGTATCGGGCCAGGTCCTCGCGGGGGCCGAACTGGATGGGGTTCACGAAGAGGCTGGCAACGACCGTGGACGCGTGTTGTCCGGCCGTGCGGACCAGGGCGAGGTGCCCGTCGTGCAGGGCCCCCATCGTGGGGACCAGGGCCACGGGCAGGCCGCGGCGACGCCAGTCCTGCGCGACCTCCTTCATGCGGACGGCGGACCGGATGACGTCCATGCTCACCCCCCTTCGGACACGGGACTGGTCATCCCCCGAAACTGTGGTCCTTGTCCGGGAACACCCCGGCGTGGACCTCGTCCCGGAACCGGGAGACGGCCCCCCGGATTCGCTCGGACAGGCGGTCGTATTTCTTCAGAAACTTTGGGTTGAAATCGTCATCCATCCCCAGGAGGTCGTACAGGACCAGGACCTGCCCGTCGCAGTGGGCGGAGGCCCCGATCCCGATCGTGGGGATCGGGATGTTGGACGTGATCTCCGCGGCCAGCGGCGCCGGGATCCCTTCGAGGACGAGCGCGTAGGCCCCGGCCTCGGCCACGGCCAGGGCGTCTTCCACGAGCCTCCGCGCCGCCGCCTCGTCGCGGCCCTGCACCCGATACCCCCCGAACTGGTGGACGGACTGCGGCGTCAGACCCACGTGCCCCATGACCGGGATCCCGGCCTCGACGACGCGGCGGATGGCGGGGGCACTGCGGGCGCCGCCCTCCAGTTTCACGGCGTGGGCCCCCGCCTCCTGGACCAGGCGACCGGCGTTTCGCAGGGCCTCCTCGGGCGAGACCTGGTACGTCAGAAAGGGCATGTCCGCGATCAGATGGGTGTGGGACAGACCCGCGGCCACGCACCGCGTGTGGTACAGGACGTGGTCGAGCGTGACCCCGAGCGTGTCGCGCCTCCCCTGGACCACCATGCCCAGGGAGTCCCCGACCAGGACCGCGTCCACCCCGGCCTGCTCCACGAGCCGCGCGAAGGTCGCGTCGTAGGCGGTGACCACGACGAGTTTCTCGGCCCCCTTCCTCGCCCGGAACTCCGGGGCGGTCAGACCGGCTGTCTTCACGGGAATCCTCCGAAAGAGGGGAGGGACTACCGCTCCTCCCCCGGCTCGTCGCGCCTTCCGGCGCGCCTCCGCCACCCCCACACCCGCCCCATCTATCGGACGTGCCACCGGCACGTCCTCCCCAGCGCTCCGCGCTGGGAGATGG
>DYKK01000444.1 GCA_020722625.1 Anaeromyxobacter dehalogenans | reverse complement strand
CCAGGGACTCCTCGGGGACCGTCCCGGCATGGAGGCGAGCCTGGCGCGGCTCGTGCAGGTCCTGCCCGAGCGCGAACTCGGCAGTGTCATGCGGATCCGCACGACCACGGCCCGCGAAAACCCCTGCGCGCACGCCCCCGCGCTCCGGGCCGAGGTCCGCCCCCCGCCCCTCCCGGACGTCCCTCTGGCCCTGCGCGGCGTCACCCCCACGGCGGTCCCACCGGTCCTGCCCCACGAGGCGACCCTCCTCGGGCGAATCCCCGTGGGCGCGCTCGTCTG
The DNA here is from genome assembly GCA_020722625.1 of Anaeromyxobacter dehalogenans. Lineage (GTDB taxonomy): Bacteria > Myxococcota_A > UBA9042 > DTJE01 > DTJE01 > DYKK01. The sequence goes on along the minus strand of DYKK01000444.1, from coordinate 1,714 downwards.
GCTGGCGCCCGCCGCGCTCGTCGCCTGGATCCTGGTCCTCCGGATCGGGAGACGGCGCGACCTCGCGTACGCGTGCGCGAGGTGCGGCGACATCACGTGCGGGGCATGCAATGTTCGCGCCTCCGGTTTCGACTACTGCCCCACGTGCCTGCTCGAGCAGGTACGGCCCGGGTTCATTGACCCACTCGACCTTCTGTCACTGCAGCGGCGCCGGGAGGCCAAGAACCGCCTGGGCCGCCTCGTCGTCCCCGCCCTCTCCCTGGTCGTGCCCGGAGCGGGCCAGGTCCTGCGCGGGCGGGCGTTCCGGGGCCTGTTCCTGCTGGGCGGTCTCGCCTTCGCCTCGATCCTCGTCTGGTACCCCCTGCCGCTCCACGTGGATGTCGAGGGATTCACGGGCCCCCCGTCCGGGGCCCTCCCCGCCCTGCCGCCGTTCCTCCTCGCGGTGATATACTTCCTGTCGGCCCTTGACGTGTGGGTGGACCGCAGGAGATGACCCCTTCTTCCACAGACGTGGCGCCGCCGGCTTCCCTGGGTTCCCCCCTCTACCGGGCGCTCCTGGACGCCTATCGGTCCGGCCGCGACGGCGTGATCACGGTGTTCCGGTCGGGCGAGGACGCCCGCACCCCGATCACGTTGCGCCAGGGGCGCGTGGTCAGCGTCGCGCACGAGAGCACCACCATCCAGGGGGTGGTCTCGGTGCTGGTCCGGGTCGGGATCCTCTCGGACCGCGACCTCGCGAAGGCCCAGCGCGAGGCCGCGCGGCGCGAGGTGTACCTCGAGGACTTCCTCGTCCAGCGAGGACTCGTTTCCAAGGGGACGATCGCCGCCACCCGAGAGAAGGCCGCGGTCGAGTTGCTCATGGACTTCCTGCTCCGCCCCGACCTGGAGGTCACGGCCACGTGGTCCGTCCTTCGCGGGGTCCGCGACACGTTCGCCCTGCCCATCCCGTACCTCCTGAAAGAGGCCCAGAGGCGTGCCTCCCTCGAGCCCGCGATCCGGCGCACCGTGGTCGGGTCGGACTCCGTCTTCGCGAAGACGTCCGACGTCCAGGGCCGGGGAGCGCCCGCGCGCTGGGAGGACCTCAAGATGAGCGCGGCCGAGCGCCAGGTCTATTTCTTCGTGGACGGGCGCCGCACCGTGGCCGACCTGATCCTCGCGACCTCCCAGTCCGAGTTCGAGGTCTCCCTCGCCCTCCACGGCCTCGCCGAGATGAAGCTCGTCGCACCGGTTCCGGGGGGTGGCCCCGGGAACGCGCTCCTCCACGCCGCGCGGTCCTCGACGCAGCGCCTCCTGGGCCTGACGTTCGCGGTTCTCGTGCTCCTCGGCTCGATCTACCTGGTCCTCGCGATGGGGTCCGGCGGCGGCGACTCGACCCTGCCGCGACCCGGCACCTCCCCGTTCGAGTCCCTGCTCCAGGAGGCGCCCCTGCGTCGCGTCGCGGGCGCGGCCCGGATCGCGGACCTCTACGGGGACGTGGACCTCGCCTCCTACGAGGACCTCGTGCGGGCGGGGCTCGCGCTCCCCGAGGACCGGAGGGCCGCGATCCTCCTGCGCGCGGGCGGCACCGACCCGCGGGAGGCACCCGGGGCCGGACCGGAGACGCCGGAAGGTCGAGAGGGAGACGCGGCCGAGAGGGGTTCGGGCGGGGCGCGCCGATGAACCGATGGGCGAGTTCTGGTCCTGGCCGTCCTTCGGCGCGGAGGGCACGCTGACA
>DYKK01000443.1 GCA_020722625.1 Anaeromyxobacter dehalogenans | reverse complement strand
CTTCATGGCCCCTCCGTCGGACACCGCGAAAGGGTTGCTCCGTGTCCGTGCGATGCAGTGTATCCGTTCTCGCGGGGAGGGATCAAACGATACGGAAGGAGCTCATTCCCGGAACAGGAGCATTCGCACCACGCCCTCGCCCTCCTCCGCGGCCTTGCAGTCCCGGAAGTGGAAGTGGATGGCCGGCATCGCGGGAATCACGGCCACGCACTCGTCGCCGCCGAAGGTCGGGGGAACCGGACTCACGGACAGGTCGGGATACGCGGCCCGCAGGGCCTTCAGGTCGCTGCCGACCCCGACCCCCGCGGCGGTCTTCACGGCGGAGGACTCGACCAGGATCATCCGGACCCGCGCGCCGCCCCGGGCGGCCCGCACGGCCCGGCCCGCGAGTTTCTTCGCCTCGGAGGGGTCCACGAAGCCCTTCGCGGCCTCCCGCTGAAACGGCCCCCGGTCCAAGAGCACCGTCACGGGCGGAGCGTCCAGCCGGAAGCCGTCGTGAGGCTGGGCGTCCGCGTGGTAGCCCCCCACGTAGCGGGCCTCCGCATCCTTCGCAAGGAGGTCCCTCGGAAGCGGCGCGCCCAGCCGGACCCGCCCGACCCCGTCCTTGTGAATGCCCTCCGGCACAGGCTCCATCGCGACTCCCTCCCCGAAGACCGCCAGGACGGCCGGGACCAGCATCGCGGGGCCGATCCTCACAGCCCGCCCCCCTCGTCCGGGACGACCACGTACCACAGGTGCACCCGCATCGAGGGGTACCAGTCGGGGGCGTCCGAGAGTTTCAGGCCGTCGAAGAGGTCCACGTGCCCGGTCCCGCCGTACCCGAAGATCTTCTCGAACGCCACGATCCCCTTGCGGGCCTTCACGATGGGCTCGATGTCCTTCGTGAAACCCTTCTTGAATTCCGCCTTGTTCTTGTACTTCCCCGCGGCCGGAAAGACCACGTCGGCCTTGCGGAAGTGCTTCTCGAGATACGTCCACATCTCGCTGGCGGCCAGGATGAGATATTCGTGCGTCTTCGTGCTCTTGTAGGGCGCGCGTTTGATCCCGGCCGCCTTCACCTTGGCGGGCGTGATGGTGAGCCCGAGCCTGTTCAGCATCACGCTCAACCGGATCGCGCAGGTGCTCCAGTTGGAGGGGAACCCGATCTCTTGGGCGAGTTCCGCGGTGGGCATGTTCGGCGAGTGAATGTCCTCGTCGCTCTTGAACTGGTGGGGGTGCGCGGCCCACATCTTCTCGAAGCCTTCCTTCCCCTGGGGGAGTTTCTCTTTCTTGCGGACGGCGGGCCTGTCGGGAGACATCCCCGTCACCGCCGCGCCCTTGGAGGCCGATTCCGAGGCCCGATCGGCCTCGCGCTCGAGGTCGGCCACGCCCGCCTCGCCCCCGGAAGCGCCGGGCCGAGACGACTGCTGCACCACGTGCGCCACCTCGTGGGCCACGGTCTCGACCGGCGGGTTCGCCCGGTCGAAGGCGACCTCGGACCCGTAGGCGTATGCCTCCGCGCCCAGGGCCGCGCTCGCCTCGGAGGCCTCCGGACCGACGTGGGCCTTCACGTGCCCGAGGGGCCGGCCGAACGCCTGTTCCATCCGGGTGCGAAGGGGAAGGTCGCGCGCCGGGGCCGAGAACCCCGCCTTCGCGAGGTCCGCCTCCTCCCCGGGACCCACGGCGGGACCTCCACCCGCCCGCAGGAGGTCCCTCTGGGCCGCGTACGAACGCCGCTTGAGCACCCGCCGCACGGCCTGGGTCCTCGGCGCGGCGGGCCTCGCCGTCCCCGGTCGTTCCTGCGCAGGGACCTGACTCGCCGGGTCCGCGAAATGCCTTTCCATGGCGCGCCCTCCGAAAGCGTCATACAAGGATAGCAACAACCCCACGATTCGTCATCCCGGTCTCGGAAGAACGACGGAACGCCCTGATTTGTCGCGGTCTCGTGCCAGCCGCGACTTGCCGCCCCCCCATCTATCGGCTGTGCCACAGGCACAGCCTCCCCAGCGCTCCGCGCTGG
>DYKK01000056.1 GCA_020722625.1 Anaeromyxobacter dehalogenans | reverse complement strand
CCGACCCCTTTGTCGAGAAGGTATCCCGTGCACCCTATTCCGAGAAGGGATGGACCACGCGGAGGCCCTTGAAGCGGTGGAAGTCGGCGTCGCCGGTGAGGATCTCGGTGACGCCGTGCTCGCGAAGCAGCGCCGCGATGTGCGCGTCGAAGACCTGGTTGCCGGTCGTCCGCGACTCGGCGAGGACGGTCCGCATCCAGCGGGCGTGCGAAGGGCCCTCGCCCAGGACGATCACGGACGGAGACGCGAGAAGGGTCGCGACGTCGGCGAGCGCCACGTCGAGAGGGGTCGGCGGATCAAACACACGCGGATGTGTGACGACGCGCAGGAACTCATACACGCACGGCCACGGCAAGGCCCACGGCTCCCCGCCCGTCGCGATCCGGCGCAGGACGGCGAGGGCCTTTCGGTGATGCGGCATCTCTTCGCGCAGCGCCTGGACCAGGACGTTCGTGTCCACGGCCTTCACGACCGCCCCTCCATCAGGTCGTACAGTCGGTCTCGGTCCTGGATGTTCACGCCGGGGAGGAGACGGCCTCGGTAGGTCCTCCAACGGAAGCGGTAGGGCGCCCGCTGGTCCTCGCCTTCGCGTTTCAGGCCGGCGCGGACGAGGTCCGCGATGGTCCGGCTGAGCCCGCCCCCGCGCGTGGCGGCGAGCAGCCGGAGCCTTTTCATCAGTTCTTCGTCCAGCACGATCGTGGTCCGCACGGGCATCGCACGGCCTCCGGTTCGACCCGCATCAAATCATACATGCCGGATGACGGGATGTCCACGATCGGAAATTGACGGCGGATTTCGGCCACGGTCGCCCGTCTCGATCGCGGAAGGACGACGGAACACCGGCATTCCGCGCGGTCTCCGCCCCGATCACCCTCCTTTGGGACCGGAGTTGACCTCGCTTCAGCCCCCGGGGAAACTCCGTGTCGGGGATTCCTTCGCGGCCGGACGCGCTTCCCGGTCTCTCGACGGGACGGTCCGGAGGGTCGCGAGGACCCCGGCCCTCGAAGCCAGGGGATTTCGATGGGGGTCGTGACCGCTCCGACCGCCGCGCCCCGAGCCCTCCGCGTCACCGTGGCCGCCGTTTCCGTGCTCCTGGTGTCCGCCACCTTCGGGCCCTACGCGGCCCAGTGGGGCGACGACTCCGACGGCAGGTGGTTCACGGGCCTGCTGGTGCGTGTGCCCGACGGGTGCTCGTACCTCTCCTGGATGGACCAGCACGCGGGCGGTGACCTGCTGGTGCGCAACCGGATGGCGCTGGACGCCCCGGGGGTCCTGTTGCCCAACCCGGCCTGGCTCCTGCTGGGGAGCGTGGCGGGGGTCACGGGGTTGCCGCCCCTGGCGGTGTACCACGGCGGCCGGGCGGCCTTCGCCTTCGCATGGCTGTGGGTGCTGTGGGCCGTGTGCCGGCGGGCGATGCCGGGGCGGCACCGGACGGCCCTCGCGGCGTTCCTGATGGCCTCCATGGGCAGCGGCCTCCAGTGGGTCCGGGCCGTGGGCCTGGACGTGGAGACCGCGGACTGGATCCCGGAACTATGGACCTGGCCGTCCATCCTCCTGTACCCGCACTTCGCGCTGTCGCTCCTGCTCCTGGGCGGCGGCCTCCTGCTGTGGTGGCGATGGCAGGACGGGGGCGGCCGGGGACCCCTCGCGGGGGCCGCCGCGTCGCTCGCGGTCCTGGGCCTGGTCCACCCGTACACGGCGCTGGCGCTCCTCGCCGCGGTGGCGGTGCACGGGGGGATGATGCTCGCCCGCAGGGCCGGCGCCGTCGCCCTCGCGCGGCACGGGCACCCCGCCCTGCTGGCCTCCCTGGCGGGTGGCCTCGCGGTCGTGGGGTCCCAGGTCCTCTGGTCGCCGGCCATGCGGTCCTGGGCGGCGGAAAACGTGATGCCCTCGCCTCCACCTCATCACTACCTCCTGGGGCTCGGGATCCCGGGACTCCTCGCGGTGGCGGGCGTCGTCCGCCTGACCACGGGCCGCCTCTGGAACGACCGGCGCCTCTTCCTGCTGTCCTGGGTGGTGGCCGCCTTCGCCCTCGCCTACGCCTCCCCCCTGGTGCCGGTCGAGCGGCGTTGTGTGGAGGGGGTTCACGTGGCGATCTGCCTTCTGGGCGCCGAGGCCCTGGGACCCTGGTTCGAGGCGCGCTCCCGGCCCATGGCTGCGGCCGTGCTTGCGGCCCTCGCCCTCCTGGTGGCGCCCACGAACGCCGGCGTAGCCTGGCGGGAGGCCACCTCCCGGGTCCCCGGGAGGGTTCACGAAGACTGGTCCGCCCTCTTCGAGGCAGTGCGGAGGTTGCCAGAGCCCCGCACCGTGATGGCCGACGCCCGGACGGGGATGTTCCTGGCCGGCTTCGCCGGGGCGACGGTCTTCGCGGGGCACGACCAGTTGACCCCGCACCTCGGACAGAAGATCGCGTCCATCAAGGCATTCCTGGAGGAGCCGGCCCCCTGGTCGCACCGGGAGGCGTTCCTGCGCCGGGTCGGGGCCCGGTGGCTCGTGACGGACCCCCGCAGACCCCCTCCGGGGGACGCGGGACAAGAGGGGCTTCCCCCGGGGAACCCGGTGGCCTCGGGGCGCACCTGGGCGCTCTGGGGACCGGTGGATTGAGCGACCACGGACGAGCGCACCCGGACGGATGAAACCGACCCTTTGGCCGCGGGAAGTGCCCGCGGCTCCGGGTCCGCGTCGAGTTTCTTCGTCGAAGTCCGGCATCCGGGGTCCGGGATCCGGGGTCCGGCATCCCGGGTCGCGGTGAACGTGGCGCTGTCGTCATGCCCCGCCCCCGCGACCGACGTTGTCCTGGCACTGACACTGTCTCTGTCTCTGAACCTGCCCCCTGACCCTGTCCCTGCCCTCTGTTCCTGAACCTGTCCAGGTACCCGCGGCTCCAGGTTCGCGTCGAGTTTCTTCGTCGATCGGGACGGCGGACCGTGGAGGCCGCAACGCCACCGGGCGTCGTCATGCCATCCCGTCTTCCGTGCGATGGCCCCAAAGCCCGCCCGGCCGGACCAGGAGGCCGACCCCGGCGGCGGCCGCGGCGGCCGCGGCCGCGAACCACGCCAGCATCGGCCAGGGCCCCCCCGCGCGCACGGCCCCGAGGACCGCGAGTCCGCGACGCAAGGGGAAGCCCCAGTAGGCGACCAGGGGGGCGTCCCACGCGGACCATCGCGAGACGAAGGCCGTGGCGTCCCCGTGCAGGCGCCACAGGTAGAAGTGGTAGTCCACGTAGTCCACCGCGAACCCCAGGCACGAGGCGACGAAGGAACCCGCGAGGACTGCGGCGGCCGCCGCCCGGAACCAGGCGCCGCGGTCGCCCTGAAGGGCCAGGACCGCGGGGGGCGCCAGGAGGGCGGTCGCCGGGGCCAGGAGCCTGGGGCCGTAGGTCCACCCTCCGTCCCAGGCGAACCAGGGGGCGTACAGGAGCCACAAGGACACAAGCGCCCCGACGGTGAGGACCGCGACCGGGCGCGAGCGCCGCCACAGGGGGACCAGGCCCGCGACGGCCAGGACCGCCGCGGGGAAGTGGACCAGGAGCCCCCGGCCGGGGCTGACCATCTGCCCCGCAAGCCCCTCGAAGAAGGGGTTGGTGAACTCGAGGGCGAAGGCGCCGTAGCCTGTCTCCAGGGGATGGCCGAAGCGCGCCTGGTTGTATGCCGCGATCAGGGCCAGCGGGAGGGCCGCGCCCAGGGCGTATCCGAGGAACGCGGTCCTGCGCGTGCCGCGGGCGCCTCGCGCCGCCAGGAAGAAGGCGGCCGAGGCCGGCACGAGCAGGACCCCGTGGGCGACCTTCAGGAGGACCGTGGCGCCGGCCGCGAGGCCCACGGCCAGGGAGCGGGAGGCGGTCGCGCCTTCGCGCTCGACGCCGAGGACCCCGACCGCGCCCAGGGCGAGGGCCAGGGCCGAGGCCGGTTCCGCGGTGAAGTCCGAGGCCTGGAAGAACAGCGGGGAACCGAGACCGCCGAGCAGGGCGGCCAGGACGGCCCCACGACGCGACAGCCCGAGGAGCCGCGACAGGTGGAGGAGGACGACCGCGAGCGCCCCCAGGATGGCGGCGTTGGTCTGGACCGCGACGAAGCCGCTCCACGCTTCCAGGGAATCGTCCGGGGTATCGAAGCGGACCAGGGGGAGGTCCAGGGCGGGCGCGGGGTCGAGACCCGTGGAGGCCAGGGCGTGACCGAGGAGGCGCGCGGGGACCCCGAGGAGGCTGTGGCCGAGCCCGTACCGGCAATAGGGGCGGCCGTCGGCCCCGGTGGAAACGGCCCACGCCTCGAAGCCGCGGATCGGGGTGGCCGCGACGGACCCCTGGTCCACGAGGTTGGCGGCGACCGAGAAGGCGGCCACGTAGTCGGCCGATCGAAGGGATCCCTCGGTGGTCAGGACGCTCGCCGCGCCCACGACCAGGAGGACCGCGACCGCGTCTCGTGCGCCCATGCGACGAAGTCTAGCCGGGCGGGGCCGCAAAGGGCAACCGCACTTGCGGCAGCGTCCGGGACGCGCGCGGCCCGGTCAACCGAACCATGCGGGCGAAGGCACGGTCCGTGCCGGCCCGATTCGCTATAATCGCGCGTCGCTCGCGGAGACGACGAATGGACGAGGCGTTCGAGCGGTTCCGGAAGAAGGCCAGGGCCGTGGCGGCGGCCCTCAAGGCCGTCGAGAGGGCGGACCGCGCCCTCGCCCGCACGCCGAGGGACCCCGCGGCCGTCGCCGGGGCGGCCGACGCGGCCATCCGCGCGCTCGAGGCGGCCGGGGGCGCGGACGCCGTGGTCCAGGAGGTCCGCCAGGCCCTCGAGGCGGCCCGGGCCGAGGCCAGGGCGGCCCTGGAGCACGAGCGCGCCCTCCTCGCGGGCCGGGTCGCGGAGGGGCTCCAGGCGGCGGGGATCGCGGTGGAGGGCAACCTGCCGCAGTTGCGGGCCGGGACCTTCACGCTCGAGTTCGACTTCGGCGGCAAGGCCCGGGTCACGATCTGGTTCGGTCCGAAGAAGGAGCGCCTCGCCGTGATGCCCCTGGACGCGGACGCCCTGGTGCGCAAGGTCGTGGAACTGCACCGGGACCTGTTCCGCGGCGAGGACGACACCACCGCGTTCCTGGCCGACGTGGAACGCGCGTACCGCGTCTGCCTCGCGCGGTTCGCCCTGGCCGACGGGGAGCGCGTGCCCATCACCGCGCTGATGGCCGAGGTCGCGTTCCTGCGACAGGACGAGCGCTTCGTGACGGACCCGCGCCGCGAGCACTTCCGCCCGTTCGGCCGCGTCGAGTTCGCCGCGGCCCTGTCGCGCCTGCGCACCCTGCGCGTGGGGTCCCGCGAACTGCGCCTGGACGTGGCCACCCTGTCGCAGACGCGCAAGCCCGCGGACCACCTGTGGGTCCCGAGGGGGCGCGAGGGCGTCAACGTCGCCACCGCCGCCTTCATCCGGGTCGCGCCCGAGGGAGGACCGTCATGATCGAGGGGCTCACGCGCCGCCAGGCGCGCAAGGTGATCGAGGTCGTGGGGTCCGCGGGACAGCCTCCCGAGTGGGGATTCCAGTTCTTTTCGGCCGGGCTCGACCCGTACCTGAAGGTCCTCGAGGAGGACTACCTCAAGTCCCTGGTGCGCGAGGGCGGTTCCTCCTTCAAGATGGTGGTCGGGACCTACGGCGGGGGCAAGACCCACTTCCTGTACAGCGTGCGGGAACTCGCGTGGAAGCACGGGTTCCTGGTGTCGTACTGCCCGCTGTCGCCCAATGACTCGCCGTTCTACAAACTGGAGAAGGTCTATCGGGCCGTGGTCGCGAACCTGATGCGGCCCCTGACCCCGGACGAACTGCTCGCGGGCAGCGAGAAGGGCATGGCCCCGTTCCTGAAGGCGGTGCACCAGGACGTCATCGAGGGCCTCCAGGCGGACCAGGTGCCCGGCGAGGCCCAGGCCGAACGCCTCCACGCCATCGCGGCGGACGCGACCCGCGACCTCGAGAACCCGAACTTCGGGAGGGCGGTGCGGGCCGCGCTCGACGCCCTGAGCGACGACCGGCGCGAGACCTTCGAGGAGGCGGTGCGCTACCTCCAGGTGGACGGATACGACCGCGCCATCCATCGCGAACTGGGCATCCTCCACGCGGTCGAGCGGGGCCAGGCCTTCTCGATGCTGCGCTCACTCGTGGCCTTCATCCGCGCCCTGAACTACAACGGGCTCGTCATCCTCTTCGACGAGGTCGAGCAGGTCGGGGCCATGCAGTCGCGCCAGAAGGAGATGATGCTCTCGAACCTGCGGGAGATGGTGGACCAGTGCGGGTCGGCCTCGTTCGCGAACGTGATGGTCTTCTACGCCATCCCCAACGAGCACTTCCTGACCGAGGGCCGCTCCCCGGCATACGAGGCCCTGCGCCAGCGCATCCAGACGGTCTTCGATTACACGAACCCGACGGGCGTCAAGATCCGGCTGGACCGGCTGGGCCGGGACCCGCGCGCCCTGATGATCGAGATCGGCGCGCGCCTCGCGTCGGTCTATGAGACGGCCTACGACGTCGAGTTCCCGCTCGAGAGGAAGGGTCAGGTGGTCGCCGTCCTCGCGGACGCGGTCAAGGAGCGGGCCTTCGGCGACATCGGCTACAAGCGGCTGTTCGTGCAGGCCCTGGTCCGGGCCCTGCACGCCCTGCGCCTGGGGCGGGACGTCGAGGTGGACGGGGAGTTCGCGGCGCGGATGCTCGAGGGGCCGACGGGCGACGCGACGTTGGAGGAGCCCGATGACTGAACTGCGCAAGGGGTCGGCGGTCACGCACGCGCACTACGGGCGGGGCACGGTCAAGGCGGTCCGGCACCACGGCTACGAGGCCTTCGTGTCGTTCACGCGCTTCCGCCTGTGGGTCCCCGCCCGGGAACTGACCGTGGTGCAAGGGGGCCTGAGGCTCGTCACCCCGCCGGAGGAAGACCGGGACCCGGGGGGGGCCCGCGGCGACTCCAGCGCGGCCATGGCGTTCGAGGAGATCCTGTCCTTCCTGACGAGCCGGCGGCGGCGGTCCGGGCCGCCCGACGAGGACGACCGGCCTTCGCGTCCCGGGCGGACCGCGCTCCCCGAGCCCCGCTATGCCGCGTTCGTGCCGGGTCGCCCCGTGGCGGACGCCAAGGACATCGAGGCCCTGCGCCTGGGCATCGTGCCCACGAGCCGGGTCGAGACCTGGACCGTGGGCCGGGAGCCCGAGGTCCAGCGGATGCGCCGGTTCCTCCAGGACGACGCCGAGGGGGCGATCCTGATCGAGGGGGCGTACGGCGCGGGCAAGACGCACCTGCTCGCCTACCTCGCGCAGCAGGCTACGTCGCTCGGGTTCGCGGTGGCCATGGCCGGCTTCGACCCGTCCGAGGCCGCCGCGGCCTTCCCCAAGCGCGCCTGGCGCCGCCTGGCGCGCGGATTCGCGGCCCCGGTGGACGGCCGGACCCTCGACTTCCGGGGCTTCCTGCGCGCCCTGGTCGGGACCCCGGGATGGCGCGAGGTCCTGGGCGACCACTGGGCGTTCGGCCCCTTCCTCAAGCGTCTGGCGCGGGACGAGGCGGACGACTCCGACTGGGCCTGGATCGAGGGCCGCAACGGCGGCGGGCGGGCGGACTACCCCACGCTCCACGACCACAGCACCTGCGCGAACCTCTACTGCAACCTCCTGTCGGCCTTGAGCCGCGCCGCCTCCGAGGTCTTCGATTTGCGCGGGCTCGTCGTGCTCCTGGACGAGGCCGAGGTCGCGCGCAGCGTCCTGTACTCGTACCACCTGCACCGGGGGCTCAACTTCTTCCGCGGCCTCGTCCTGACCGCGAACGACGACCCGGTCCTCGTCGAGGAGGACGTCGTGCGGGGCGAGATGTGGTCCTACGGCCGCGAATCGAACCTCGTGTATTCCGGGCACCGTCCCGTGCGCTACACCGCGGGGGTGCCGTCGCTGATGAAGGTCGCGTTCGCCCTGACCCCCGGGACCCTGCGACAGGAACTCAAGCGCTATCGGGACACCATGGACTTCGTGCCCGTGGACCCCCTGCCCCCCGCGGACCTGCGGCGCCTGTTCGGCCTCATCTGCGACCGGTTCCAGGCCGTGTTCGGGGTGCGCCTGACCCTGCGCGACCGCGAGGAGGTCTATCGCCTGGTGTGTCACGACTCGCGGGTGCAGTCCACGCGCGAGTTCATCAAGGCCTCGGTCGAGGCCCTGGATGGGCTGCGCTTCTACCCTCAGGTCCCGCTCGGCGAGGTGTTGAGCGAGGGCGTGGGATTCTGACGTGCCCGGCTGGACGCGCGAGCAGGCGATGGCGGCCCTGGGGAGGGGCTTCCACGCCTTCCTGGGGCGGTTTCCGCGCCTGACCGACCTCCAGGCCGAGGCCCTCCCGGTGGTGCACGGGGGCCGCGACGCGGTCGTGGTGGGACCCGCGGCCTCGGGCAAGACCGAGGCGGCCCTGACCCCGTTGTGCGAGCGGCTCGCCTCCGGTCCGCGGGGGGACGGGGTCGGGGTCCTGTACGTGGTGCCCACGCGGGCCCTCGCGAACGACACCGAGGTCCGGGTGCGCGACGGGTGCGAGGCCCTGGGACTGCGCCTGGTGATCCGCACCGGGGACCGCCCCGCGGCGCTCAAGCCCGGGGACCGGGCCGACCTCCTCGTCACGACCCCGGAGTCCCTCGATTCCCTGCTGTGTCGCTGGCCGCGGGGGTTCCGCGGGGCCGTCGCGGTGGTCGTGGACGAGGCCCACCTGCTGGACCACACGGTGCGCGGGGACCAGATGGGGGTCCTGGTGCGCCGCCTCCTGCGATGGCACCTCGCGGGCGGCCGGCCCCAGATGGTCGCGCTGTCGGCCACCATCGCGGACCCGGCGGGGCTCGGCCGGCGGCTCTTCGGCGGGGAGGTCGCGGTGGTGCGGGCCGGGCACGCGCGCCCCATGGAGGTCCTCTTCGCGCAAGACCTCCCGGCGGCCCTGCGCGAGGTGCGCGCCCGGGACCTGACCAAGGTTCTGGTCTTCTGCAACACGAGGCGCGAGGTCGAGGCCGCCGCGGCCCGGGTGCGCGAGGCCGGTCCCTGGCCCCCGGAACGCGTGGCCGTCCACCACGGAAGCCTGTCCCGGCGGGAACGCGAGGAGGTCGAGCGCGCCTTCCGCTGGTGGGGGGCCGGGGTCCTCGCGTGCACCATGACGCTCGAGGTGGGGGTGGACATCGGGGACGTGGACGCGGTCGTCCTGGTCGGGGCGCCGGACGGCGTCGAGGCCTTCTACCAGCGCGTGGGGCGCGGGTGCCGGCGCAAGGCCGGGATGCTGGCCCTGTGCGTGCCGAAGGGCGACGAGGATCGGGCCGCGTTCGAGGGGATCATCGCGGACGCACGGTCCGGAACCCTGCGCGCGGAGCCCTGGGACCCCGACCCGGCCGTGGCCGTGCAGCAGGTCTTCTCGATCCTGTTCGGACGGCGGGAGGGCGTGGCGCGCGACGACCTCCTCGACGTCCTGTCGCCCCTCGCGCCCCGCGAGGTCCTGAACGCCATTCTGGACCATCTGTACACGAAAGGGTTCCTCGAGCCCGCGCCCGGGGGGAGGGTCATCGCGACCACGACCCTGATGGACCTGGGCGAGCGGGGGTCCATCCATTCCAACCTCGCCGACTCAGGGGCGATGGAGGTCCGCGATGCGGCCACCGGCCGGCCGCTCGGCGAGGTCTCGATCCCGGTGGCGCCCGGTCAGGGGCTGACCCTCGCGGGCCGGACGTGGCGGGTGCTGAAGCGCCAGGGCCGCACCCTGATCGTGGGTCCCGCGGGGACGGAGGTCCTGCAAGGCGCCCCCTTCGGCCGCCAGCCCTCCCGCAGCCCCTTCGCCCGCTTCCTGCCGCCTACAACACGATGATGATCTGCCCGTCGCTCCCGGACTGCGCCTTCTTCGCGGGGTCGAAGGGCGCGGTCTCGCCCTGGCCGCCGCGGCCCGCGGTTCCGTTGTAGCCGGGCGCGGTCGCGCCGCCGGGGTTAGAGCCGCTGCCCGCCGAGCTGGTCACGTTGGTCACCTGCCACGCATCCGTGTAGGACGACCCGCCGCCGCCGCCCCCCCCCGCGTAGGTCCACATGGAGGATCCGCCGCCGCCGCCGAAGTAGCCTGCCCCGCCGCCGCCACCGCACCCGTTCCCGCAGCCGCTGCAGCCGCCCAGCGCGAAGCTCGCGGCCTTGCCGGGCATACACTGGCTGCTGTGGTTGGCGCCGCCCGCGTTGGCCGCACCGGGGTTGCCGTTGATGGTGCACGTGCTGTACTGCGACTGGTTGTTGATGATGCCGCCCGCGCCGCCCGCGGTCTGCGTTCCCCCCTGGCCGCCTCCTGCGTTGCACTTGAGGTGGTTGTTCGGCAGGCCGGGCATTCCCGGTCCGCCGGCCGCACCGCCGCCGCCGCCCGCCCCCGCGGTCGGCCCCTGGTCCTGGAGCGAGCAGCCGGAGCAGCCGTCCGATCCGCCGCCGCCCCCGCCGGCCGCGACCATCACGACGGTCCCATTCTTGAACACGTAGGTCGCGCCGCCCCCGCCGTTCTCGGCCTGGCCGCCGCATCCGACCCTCAGCTCGAGCTGGTCGCCCGGCGTCACGGCCAGGGTGCCGGAGACGTACGCGCCGCCGCCGCCCGCACCCGGCGCGCCGCCGCCTCCGCCCGCGCCCCACAACTGCACCTGCACGACGCTCTTGTCTGCGGGCACGGTTCCGGAAATCACCTGGCCGCACTTGTCGTAGGTGTGCGACCCGGTGGCCAGCGGGAGGCTCTCTCCGGTCCAGGCCCCGCAGCTGAACACCTCGGAAGAGGGACCGGAGCAATCCTGGCCGCCGCACGAGGGAGGCGGGTTGCTGCAGGTCCGGGTGCACTCCTGCCACCCGGACTCACAGGGTGACCCGCCCGTGCAGGGTCCGCACGACCAGTCCGACCAGCCGCCGTCCACCGGGACGCACTCCGGCGTGCAGACGCCGTTCACGCACTGCTGCCCCGCCGGACACACCATCGGATCGTGGTCGCACCCGGCCAGCGGGTCGCACACGTCCTCGGTGCAGGGGTCGCCGTCGTCGCACAGCGAGTCGGACGGGACATGCGTGCACCCGGTGTCGCCGCACGAGTCCACGGTACAGGCGATTCCGTCGCTGCACGAGCCGGGCGCGCCCACGAGGCACCCGGCCGCGGGATCGCAGTACTCGACCCCGTTGCACTCATTGCCGTCGTCGCAGGCCGCGTTGTTCGGGATGTGTGTGCACTGCCCGTCGGGCGAGCACTGGTCAATCGTGCACGCGACCATGTCATCACACCCGGCCCCGGGCTTGACCACGCACTGGCCCGCCTCGCACACCGACTGCTGGTTGCAGTCTCCCGGCGGTCCGCAGAGCGTCCCGTCCGCCTTTTCCTCGTGGCCGCAGCCCGACCCCTCCTCGCACGAGTCGAGCGTGCACTCGTTGCCGTCGTTGCACTCCAGCGGCGTTCCCTGGCACTGGATCCCTGCGCCTCCTTCGAGCAGGATGCAGACATCGTTCTCCGTGCACTGCTTCCCGTCGTCGCACGGCGTCCCCTCGCGCAGGAACTCCATCACGCACGGGTTGGTCCCCTCCTTGGCCTGCTCGTTGCACCAGGAGATGATGCAGGGCTGCTGCGACTCGCAGGCATGGAGGGTGCCCGGAAGGCAGGCGCCCTCGGCACCGCACACGTCGTTGTCGGTGCACGGGTTGCCGTCCGAACACGGGCGCCCGGCCGGGTGCAGGCCCGACACCTCGCAGAAGCCACTCAGCGGATTGCAGACCGGGTAGCTGCAGTCGTCCTCGTCCGGGTCCGGGCAGGCGACCACGGCCCCGGCCACGCAGGTTCCGTCCTGGCACTCATCGCCCTGTGTGCAGAGCGCGCCATCGCATTCCATCGCCCCGTCGATCGCGGAAAACGAGCAGCCGCCCGTCGCGGCGTCGCACGAGTCCGTGGTGCAGGGGTTGTCGTCTTCGCACACGAGCGTTTTCGCCCCGACGCACGCCCCGTCGTCGTTGCACGCGTCCCCTGACGTGCACGCGTCGCCGTCGTCGCACTCCAGGCCTGCCTGCCCGAGGTGCTCGCACCTTCCCTGGACGTTGCACAGGTCCTTGGTGCAGCCGTTTCCGTCGTCGCATTCCCCGTCCGTCGCACATTCGGGCGGCTGCGTCACTTCGACCTCCGCAACGTCCGGCCTTGTCACGGCATCCTGGCCGCCGCTCGACGACGACCCGCAGTCCCCCGTCGCACAATCGGGCGGCGGTGCCACCACGACCTCCACAACGTCCGGCCTGGTCACGACATCCTGGCCGCTGCTCGATGACGACCCGCAGCCCCCAAGGACCACCACCACGGCCGCCAGCCCCGGCGACATCCGGTCTCTCACCTTCATTCCTACCTCCTTTCCGCTCGTCGCGCCTTCGGTACCGGTCACCCTCCTCACCCGAGTCAGAACAGTCTAGGCGGGCGAGGGGGGATGCTGTCAAGAAGCAACGAGGAGGCCGCTGAAAAACTGCCATGCGCAGACGCCGCAAGGGCAGGAAGGGCCTGCGCGGTGTCAGCGGGTGCTCAGGCGCCAGGGCCGCACCCTGATCGTGGGTCCCGCGGGGACGGAGGTCCTGCAAGGCGCCCCCTTCGGCCGCCAGCCCTCCCGCAGCCCCTTCGCCCGCTTCCTGCCGCCGGAGATGGGGTAGCGCGTTTGTACCTGTCCGACCACCGCCTGCACCCCGCGTCCAAACATACCGGCCAGGTCTGGGCGAAGGCCTCCAGCCCTTGACGAGCCGGGCTTGCGGCCGGTAGGATGCGGCCGTGAGGGAGGAAGCGAGAAACTGGCTTGCGCAGGCCCAGGCGGAGTTGAAGTCCGCTTCGGACGCGGTCCAGTACGGGAGCCACTACCTGGCCGCGTTCTGCGCCCATCAGGCGGTCGAGAAGGCCCTGAAGGCTCACTGGATCGAGAGGCGTCGGGAGGCCCCGCCTCATTCCCACAACCTGCTGGATCTCGCCGCGTGGCTTTCACCCCCTGAGAACGTCCTGGCGTTGCTCCGCCGCCTGAACCCGCATTACTCGGTGGCCCGGTACCCGGATGCGGCCAACGGCGTGCCCGCCATGCTGTATGACGAGACGATCGCGCGTCCTCTCGTCGAGGCGGCCGAGGAGGTCATGAGGTGGCTCGGCTCGGCATAGACCGTCCCGGACTCGATCGGTACCTCGATCGACTCGACGCGCGTTGGCCCTTGGCGGTCGCCATCCTGTTCGGCTCGCGCGTTCGGGGCGATGAGTTGCGGGAGAGCGACTACGACCTCCTGATCGTGTCCGACGCCTTCGACGGCGTCCCGGTCTGGGATCGCATCCAGGCGTGCCTCGACCTCTGGGACCTCCCGGAGCCGCTTGAAGTAGTGGCCCTGACGCGCGCCGAGTTCGATCGCCGCAAGGACGACCTGACGATCGCCGGGGAGGCAGTCCGCAACGGGATTGTCTTGCGCTAGGGCCACGGAAGAGGCGGGCACCGGCTACCCGGCGTTCGTCGAGAAGGAGTTTCGACGCTTCGTCACCTGCGGGCACCTCGGCGGGGCTTCGCGCGCCTCAAGTGCCCGGCCTATGGCGAGGAGCGTCTTACTGACCATCACCGAGTACGCCAGGGGCCGGGGC
>DYKK01000442.1 GCA_020722625.1 Anaeromyxobacter dehalogenans | reverse complement strand
CCCTGCGGCCCAGCCCGGCGCCGCGAAGCCCTCGTCTTCGGACGAGGGTCGTTCAGTCCAAGAAAAAGTTGAAACCGTTGTCCTCGTTTCACTACAATGCGCCTCGGCTGATTGGACCGGGCCGACGCCCGGGAGGAGCAACGTCATGAAGCGAACGGCGTGGGCGGTGCTGGCCGCGGGCCTGTGGGTGGTCGCGGGCTGCGGCGGCGGCGACAACAAGGGCAACCAGGCGACCCCGTGCCCCAACGGAGACGCGGACTGCGGTCGCGGCTTCGTCTGCATGGAAGGCGCGTGCGCGAAGGTGGAGTGCCAGGACGCGACCGCGTGCGGCGCGGGCGACCGCATCTGCGTGGCGATCCCCGCGCCGGGGTTCGATCCGGCCAAGACGTACTGCACGCATCTCGAGTGCACGCCGGCGATCCCGTGCAGCGAGGCGACCCAGGACTGCGTGGACGGGCTGTGTCTGCCCAAGGCGGTCCCGCCGGAGGGCACGGACGCGGTCCAGACCGACGTGCCTCCCTCCGAGGTTCCCGAGGTCGTGGGCGACACCGGCGGCGACCAGGGACCGCCCCCGCCGCCCGGGGTGGACTGCAAGCCGTGTCAGGGCGCGGCGGACTGCGGCGAGGGCGCCGCGTGCGCCCCGGTCGCGGGCAACAAGTACTGCCTGCGCGAGTGCGAGGACGACGGGGACTGCAAGGGAGGCTACATCTGCTACCAGGTGATCCAGCCGGGTCCCAAGCACTGCCTGCCCGTCTCGTACAAGTGCGTGGCCTGCGCATACGAGGGCTGCGGGGCCGGGAAGTGCTGCGACCTCGTGACCGGGGACTGCGACGACTGCCTGGACGAGTGCGGCCGGTGCACCTACGACTTCGACTGCGCGGCCGGGTACCGGTGCTACAAGAAGGCCGGGAGCCCCACCGGCAACTGCGTGGCCGAGTGCGGCCAGGGCGGGACGTGTCCGGACCCGTCGAAGTTTTCGTGCGGGGACAACGGCAAGGGCGTCCAGGTCTGCATCCCCAAGGACGACCAGGTCTGCCAGACCTGCCCGCCGGACAAGCCCTACACCCTGCCGGACGGGACGTGTGTGCAGTGCCTGAACTCGACGCACTGCCTGACCGCGGGCCAGTACTGCGACGAAACCACGCACACCTGCGTGGACCAGGGATGCGGGAGCGGGACGTACAAGTGCCAGGACGGCGCGTGTCACCAGTGCTGCGAGGACGCGCACTGCGCGGGCCTGCCGCCCCCGGCCACGGGCAAGTGCGTGAACTACCAGTGCGAGGGCGCGGCGGACCCGTGTGGGAACACCTGCGCGGACCCGTACCCGGTGTGCGCGAACGTGGGCGGGACGTGGCAGTGCGTGCAGTGCGCCGCGGACGCGGACTGCAAGGTCCCGAACTGCAAGTGCAGCAACAACCTGTGCGTGGACTCCACCACGGGGCAGGCGTGCACGCCGCCCCAGCAGTGCGGCGCGGAGTGCAGCAGCGACGCGGACTGCCCGCCCGGCCAGAACGGCGAGACCCTCGCGTGCAACACGCAGTTCAAGACCTGCTACAAGCCGGGCGGCGGGTGCGACGGGGTCACGGCCTGCTGCGCCCCGGGCCAGACCTGCGTGGACCTCCTGATGCTCCTGTTCGGGGGCGGGATGGGAGGACTGCCGGGGATGCCTGGGGGCACGACCGGCATGGGGTATTGCTCTTGCAACACGCAGGCGGACTGCCTGGGCGGGGAGCCGTGCACGCCCATGTCCATGCTGTGCGCGATCCCGTTCATCAATACCCTCGTTTGCCCCGGCGGGTCCCTGCCGCCCACCATCCCGCAGAACATGTGCTTCGACATCTCGAGCCTGCTGGGCCCCGGGCTCGGGATCTGACGGGCCCCCTGGCCTCCGGGCGTCACCCGGCCGCGACGTTCTGCTTCTGAAGTTTCTCGGCCTGTCAGGCAGATCGAGGCTGCTGAAAACCTCTCAAGGATCGCGACCTGGTCTCTTCGTGGTTCTCCTGGAGACGCGAGC
>DYKK01000055.1:11519-13711 GCA_020722625.1 Anaeromyxobacter dehalogenans | reverse complement strand
AGAACGAAGGACCGCCCCGACCAGGTAAAGGGAGCCGGTGACGAGGACCGTGCCCCCCTCGCCGGCGAGACGGCGGGCCAGGGCCAGGGCGCGGCCGAGGTCCGGCCGGACCTCCACCGGGCCGGCCGAGACCTCCCGTGCGACCGCGGCCACGGCCTCCGGGTCACCCAGACCCGGCGCGGTCGTCTCGATGCAGGCGTCGCACAGGGGGAGGAGGCGGGCCAAAACCGCGCGGAAGTCCTTGTCGGGACGGGTGGCGTGCACCAGGACCAGGGGCCGGGCCTGCGGGTACGCGCACAGGGTCTCGCGCAGGCGTTCCGCGGCCCCCGGGTTGTGCGCGCCGTCCAGGATCACGGTCGGGCCGCTCGCGACCCGCTGGAAGCGCCCGGGCCACCACGTCCGGGCCAGGCCGGTCCTCATCGAGGCGCCGTCCACCGGGAACCCGGCGTCGGCCAGGGCCTCGGCCGCGGCGAGGGCGAGGGCCGCGTTGTCCGCCTGGAAGGTCCCCTGGAGGGAGAGGCGCGCGCCGTCCAGGGCCAGGCGGCGCCCGCGCCAGTCAATCCGGCCGTCGTCGCGCCGGACGTGAACGTCCCGGTGCAGCCGGACCGCGGCCGCCCCGATGCGGGCGAGCGCCGGGTCCAGCACCCGCCGGTGGAGCGCGTCCGACGCCCCCGTCACCAGGACCCGCCCGGGCCTCGCGACCTCCACCTTCTCGGCCGCGATCGCCTCGACCGTGTTCCCGAGGAAGCGCTGGTGGTCCACGGACACGTTGGTCAGGACGCTCACGACCGGGTCCAGGACGTTGGTCGAGTCGTACCGCCCGCCCATCCCGACCTCGACGACCGCGACCTCCACGCCCTCGCGGGCGAACGCCAAAAACCCGATGGCGGTCAGGGCCTCGAAGAAGGTCGCGGGGTCGGACGGGTCCATCGCGGCCCGCACCTCGAGGCCGTACGCCTCGAAGCGTTCCGCGGCGAGCGCGCGTCCCGAGACGCGCACCCGTTCCCGCACGTTGCACAGGTGCGGCGACGTGAACAGGCCGGTGCGGTACCCCCGGCGGCGCAGGATCGCCTCGAGGAAGGCCGCGGTCGAACCCTTGCCGTTCGTGCCCGTGATCAGGACCGAGGCGAAGCGCCGCTCGGGGTGACCCAGTCGCTCGAGGAGGGGGCGGATGCGCTCGAGCCCCGGGACGATCCCCGTACGCTGGAGCCCGCGAAGGAACGGAAACTGCAAGGTATCGTCCAACCGAGACCCGTGCCGGCCGCCGGACTATTCGAGGAACGACCGGAGTTTCTTGGACCGCGAGGGGTGGCGCAGTTTGCGCAGCGCCTTGGCCTCGATCTGGCGGATGCGCTCGCGCGTCACCTTGAACTCCTGCCCGACCTCCTCGAGGGTGTGGTCGCTCTTCTCGCCGATCCCGAAGCGCATCCGAAGGACCTTCTCCTCGCGCGTGCCGAGCCCGCACAGGACCTTGCGCATCTGGTCGGTCAGGTTCGCGCGCACCACGGAGTCCGCCGGGCTCGGGGTCTTCTTGTCCTCGATGAAGTCCCCGAGGTGGCTGTCCTCCTCCTCGCCGATCGGGGTCTCGAGCGAGATGGGCTCCCGCGCGATCTTCATGACCTTGCGCACCTTCTCGATCGGGATCTCCATCTTCTCGCTGATCTCCTCGGGGGTCGGCTCGCGGCCATACTCCTGCACAAGGTAGCGCGACGTGCGCACCAGTTTGTTGATCGTCTCGATCATGTGCACCGGGATGCGGATGGTCCTCGCCTGGTCCGCGATGGCCCTCGTGATCGCCTGCCGGATCCACCACGTCGCGTACGTCGAGAACTTGTAGCCCCGGCGGTACTCGAACTTCTCGACCGCCTTCATCAGCCCGATGTTCCCTTCCTGGATCAGGTCGAGGAACTGCAATCCGCGGTTCGTGTACTTCTTGGCGATGGACACGACGAGGCGCAGGTTGGCCTCGACCAGTTCACACTTGGCCTTCTCGGCCCGCCGCTCGGCCGCCGTGATCCGCGCGTGCGTCTCGACGAGGGCGTCGGCCGCGAGGTTGGCCTCCTGCTCCACGCGGCGGATCCGCTTGTGCGCGTACTTGACCACGCGGTCGAACTCCTCCAGCGTCGCGAGGTCCAGGGCCTCGCCCCCGGTCACCGGCACGACGGGCTGCCGGGTCCGGCGCGCCTCCTTGA
>DYKK01000055.1:8788-11419 GCA_020722625.1 Anaeromyxobacter dehalogenans | reverse complement strand
CGCTGGCGGGTCTTGTGGATTGCGCGGTCCAGGTCCCGCGCCTTCTCGATCAGGTTGAGGATCCGCTCGCGGGTCCCGCCCTCGTCCCCGAACTCGTCGTACTCGTCCAGGTCCTTCACCACGTTTTTCAGCGAGACGCGGTTCCGGAGGATCGCGTCCTCCAGGGCCAGGATCTCGCGGATCGCGATGTCGGTTTCCATGATCAGGCGGAAGACATCGAGTTCCCCCTCCTCGATCCGCTTCGCGATCTCGACCTCGCCCTCGCGGTCCAGCAGGGGGACCTCGCCCATCCGGCGCAGGTACATCCGCACCGGGTCGTTGGTCTTGCCGTAGGCGTCCGCGAACGGGTCGTCCGACGAGGTGCGGGCCTTGGACGCGGGCGGCTTGGGCCGCGGGAGCGACTCGCCGGG
Source organism: Anaeromyxobacter dehalogenans (assembly GCA_020722625.1). Lineage (GTDB taxonomy): Bacteria > Myxococcota_A > UBA9042 > DTJE01 > DTJE01 > DYKK01. The sequence goes on along the minus strand of DYKK01000055.1, from coordinate 11,009 downwards.
TCCCGACACCACCTCCACGTCGTGGCTGCGCAGCGTCGCGAGCATCGCGTCCATCTCGTCCGGGTTGATCGAGTCGCGGATCATGGTCTCCGTCAGGTCCTCGTACGTCAGGTATCCGCCCCGCTTCCGTCCCAGGTCGATCAGGCGCTGGATGTCGCTCGTCCTCATGCGGCCACCTCGCTCCACGAAGCCCTGTTCGATCCCCGCGCCCTCCTCAAACGGCCTGCCGCCTTCCGCGCACCGCCGCTCGCTGGAGGCCATAGATCCGGTGATTCAGGTCCTTCAGTTCCTCGCGCAGGCGGGACACGTCCTCGTCCCGGCCCTCGCCCTGGGCCGTCTCGAGCGCGGCCATCAGCGGGACGCGCTGTCGCACCAGGGCGGCCCGCTCCAGTTCGGCCCGCGTCTCCGCGAACGTGGCCTCCGCCGCGTCCGAGGGGTACTTCCCGGGCATCGTGAGGACTCCGATCACCTCGGCGCGCAACCCTCCGAGGCCCTCGGACGCCTCGATGAAACCGTGCACCACCTCCCTGTCCGACAACCCCCCCATGGCTCGGTTCATCAGGTCGCCCAGGATCGCACGCGCTTCCGGGTCGGTCAACCAGGCCGGGTCTCCCGAATCGAAGAAGTCATGGATGAAACGCGGATGCACCAGAAAAAGTTCCAGGAGCGTTCGCTCGGCGGGGGGGCACGGCGCCCGCCCGTCCTCGTCCGCGACCGCCTCGCCCGGCCTCCGCAGCAGTTTGCGGACCTGCCGCACGTCCACGCCGACGACCCGCGACAGTTCGTCGCAGTACAGGCCGTACCGGAAGGGGTCGCGCTCCTGGGCGAAGACCGCGCCGGCCTCGTCCACGACCGCGCGCAGCCCGTGCGGCGTGCGACCCTGCGCCTCGACCAGGGACTCGACGAGCCACGAGATCATGGGTCTCGCCCGGGCCACGACCCCGCGCACGGCTTCGTCCCCCGCCGAACGGCGCAACGAGTCCGGGTCCTGCCCCGGCGGCAGGGCGGCGACGTGGCCCTCGACCCCGGCCTCGACCAGGAGGCCGACGGCCCGTCGCGAGGCCTTGCGGCCCGCCTCGTCCCCATCGAACATCACGATGAGCGTGCTCGCGAACCGCTTGAGCGTGCGGACCTGGGACGACGTGAGCGCGGTCCCGAGCGGGGCCACGGCGTTTTCGACCCCCGCGGCCACGGCCGCGAGCACATCGAAGTTCCCCTCGACGAGCACCGCGACCCGGTCGCGGCGGATCGCCGGACGGGCCTGGTACAGGCCGAAGACGGCGTCCCCCTTCTGGAAGACCGCGGTCTCGGGGGAGTTCAGATACTTGGGGGCGTCGGACGGGGCCCCGGCCTCCGGGGAGGGCAGGAGGCGCCCGGAAAAGGCGATGACCGCCCCGTCCAGGTTGAAGACGGGGAACGTCAGGCGTCCCGTGAACCGCTCGAACGGCGGGTCCCCGGGGAACCGCGGGCGGGACAGGAGGCCCGCCGCCTCGGCGTGGGCCGGGGGGACCTTGCGAGCGGCCAGGGCCTCGGCCAGGGCCCCGGGGCGGTGGCCCCCGTACCCGATCCCGTACCGCTCCGCGAGTTCGGGCGGAACGCCCCGCTCCGCGAGGCAGGCGCGGGCGGCCTCGCCCCCGGGGGCCGCGAGGTTCGCCCGGAACACGGCCTGGGCGACCTGGAGGGCATGCAGGAGGTCCGCGCGGTGGCGCTCGGCCGCGTCCATCCTGGCGTCCAGGGCCGGGTCGTCGCGCAGGGCGATGCCCGCCCGCCGGGCGAGTCGCTCGATCGCCTCGCGCCGCGACAGGCCCGCGGCCAGTTGCAGGAACTTGATCACGTCCCCGCCGGTCTGGCACCCGAAGCAGTAGAAGAACCGCTTCTTCTCGATCACGTGGAACGAGGGGGTCTTTTCCTGGTGGAAGGGGCACAGCCCCTTGTATTCGCGACCCGCCTTCTTGAGCGAGACGTACTCCTCGACCACTTCCCGGAGGCTCACCCGGTCGAGGATCTCGGCGATGACCTGGCTGTCGGATGCGGACAATCCCCACCCGCCGACAACAAAGGCGAATGAGTATATGGTTCAAGGCTTGTACTGTCAATTGTTTTTCCGTGCCCCAACTCCGCCATGAATTTCCGCAATTCTTTGAACAAACATGACATTGTCTTCGTTTCATTTCACCACCGTGGGGCCGCGACTTCCGCCGTCCAGAGGCCGGGGTCCGGG
>DYKK01000055.1:0-8688 GCA_020722625.1 Anaeromyxobacter dehalogenans | reverse complement strand
CCGGGGTCCGGGCTCGCGACGGACGTGGACCTGTCGTCAGCGCCCCGTTCCCCGCGTCCAACGTGAACCTGCCGCTGCCACTGCCACTGACACTGACACTGTCCCCTGTCACTGACCCTGTCCACTGACCCTGTCCCCGTCCCTCCCCCGAGGCGCCGTCGCGATTGCGAAAAGACCGCGGACCGTGGTGATGCGTCGCGGTCTCGCGCCGGCCGCGGAGCCCGCCGCCCGCCCCGTCCTTGCGCCGGGATGGTCCGACCCCTATCATCCGGTTCCGGGGAGACCGGGATGGGAACTCCACGCGGGGTGTTGGGGGTCGCGGTGATCGCGTCGTGCGTCTGCGCGGCCGGACACGCCGGCGCGCAACCCCTGACGCTGGCCGAGGCCGTGCGCCTGGCCGACGAGGCCGCGCGGGCGAACCGCGTGGCCGCCCTGGACGCGAGCCGCGCGGCGTGGCAGCGGGCCGCGGCCTGGTCCCAGGTGGGGCCGAAACTGCAACTGAGTTATGACTATCAGTGGTGGAACGAGGCAATCACCTTCGACCTCGATGTCCCGCCGGAGTTCCAGCAGTACTTCCCGGAAGGAACGTCCGGGGGGGTGGTGCGCCCGCGCGAGACCTACACCTTCGGGGTCACGGCGGTCCAGCCCCTCTCGACCCTCTACCAGGTGTTCCTGGGGGCGAGGCTCGCGGGGTTGCAGGTGGACATGGCCCGCCTCCAGGAGGGGCTCCAGAGGCGGCACACGCGGATGCAGGTGGTGGAGGCGTTCCACGCGGTGCTCGAGGCCCGCCGGCGGGTCGAGTCGCTCGATGCGGCCCTGCGGACCGCGCGAGCCCACCTGGAGCAGGTGGGGCGCTTCCACGAGCAGGGGCTCCTCAAGCGCGACGACGTCCTGCGCGTCCAGGTGAGGGCGGCCCAGGTCGAGCAGGGTCTGACCCTGGCCCGGACCGGCCTGGACGTGGCGTGCGGGCAACTGGACCTCCTCGTGGGGAGGTCTCCCTCGGCCCCGTGCGACCTGGCCGAGGAGGACGGGGACCCCGGCCCGCTCCCGGACGACCCGGACGCCTGCGTGGCCGAGGCCCTGCGCGCGCGCCCGGACGTGGCCCAGGCCCGGCTCGTCGTGGACGTGGCCCGGACCGCGAGGCTCCTGAAGGCCGGAGACTGGCTCCCCCAGGTCGCCGGGGTCTTCAACTACTCGCGCACGCGGGCCACGCAGTTCAGCCACCCGGAGGCGTGGTTCTTCGGGATCAACCTCACGTGGTCTCCGTGGGAGTGGGGACGGACGTATTTCGAGTTCCGCGGGACAAGCGACCAGGTCGAGGCCGCGGTGCAGACCGCGCTCCAGATCGAGGACCTGGTGCGGCTGGAGGTGCGCTCGCGCTGGCTCCAGGCGCGGGCCGCCCGCGACAACCTGGATCGGTCCGCGGTGGCCGTGGAGCAGGCCCGCGAGAACCTGCGCATCCAGGAGGAGCGGGCCCGGCAGAACCTCAACACGACGACCGACGTGCTGGACGCGGAGGCCCTCGTGGTGCAGGCCGAGGCGGATCGGTTCGCCGCGCTCTACGGATACCGGGTGGCCGCGCACCGCCTGCTCGACGCGATGGGGAGGTGAGGCATGGATCGGGGCGCGGGCAAGGCCCTGGCCGCGATGCTGGTTCTCTTCGCGGCGTGTCCCCGGGAACCGGACGGGGCGACGGACGGCCCCGACCGTCCCCGCGTCACCGTCGAGTCCCTGCGACTGCGGGACTGGGAGGACCGCGTGACGGTCCCGGTGACCGTGGCCCCGGCGGCCACGGTGCACGTCGTGGCCCGGGTGCCGGGGCGCGTGCGCGAGGTCCGGGTCCGGGAAGGGGACGAGGTGCGGGGCGGGGACCCCCTGGTCCTCCTCGACACGCGCGACCTCGTGCTCGCCGTGCGCCAGGCCGAGGGGCAGGCGGCCCTCGCGGGGGCGTCGCTGCGCGCCGCCGTGGCCCAGCGCGACACGCTGGCGAGGGAGCGCGCGCGCTTCGAGGAACTCGCGAAGACGGGGTCGGCCTCGCAGGGCGAGACGGAGCGGGTCCAGGCCCAGGCCGAGGCCGCGGAGGCCCAGGTGGGCGTGGCCCGGGCCCAGGTCCAGGTCGCGGAGGCGGCGCTGGCCCAGGCGCGCAAGGCCCTCGAGGACGCGCGCGTCACCGCGCCGGTGGACGGGCTCGTGGTCCAGCGGGGGGTGGACCCGGGCCAGGAGACGGCGCCCGCCGCGGCCACCCCCCTGGTGGTTCTCGCAGTCGTGGACCCGGTCCATGTGGAGGGAAGCGTCCCCGAGCACGTCTTCGGCCGGCTGCGCGCCGGCCTGGAGGCCTCGGTGCGCTTCGACGGCCTGCCGGGCGAGACCTTCCGGGGCGCGGTGACCCTCGTCGGCCCGACCGTGAACCCCGTGTCGCGCATGGTGCGCGTGCGCGTGGAGGTTCCCAATCCCCGGGGGCCGACCGGACGCCGCCTCGCCCCGGGGATGTCCGGGGTCCTCGAGATCGTCCCGGAGGCGGGCCGCTACTTCGTGATCCCCACGAACGCCGTTCGCCGCCAGGAGGGGGACCGGCTGGTCGTCTTCCTGGTGGGGGACGACGGCCGCGTGGTCGAGCGGGCGGTCCGGGCCGTGCGCAAGGAGGGCCTGACGTTCCTCGCCCTGGAGGGTCTGTCCGAGGGGGCGCGCCTGGTCACGGCCGGCCCCAAGGAACTGCACGGCGGGGACGAGGTGGAGGTGGTGGGCCGGTGAAGGTCACCGAGATCGCGGTCCGGCGGCCCGTCTTCACGCTCGTGGTCTATCTGGCCACGACCGTGTTCGGCCTGTTCGCCCTGTCGCGCCTGCCGCTCGACCTGTACCCCGAGATGGAGGACCCGGTCGTCAGCGTGGTCACCGGGTATCCGGGGGCGTCGTCGTGGGATGTCGAGGAGAAGGTGACCAAGCCCCTGGAGAAGGGGCTGGGCATCCTCCCCGGCCTGAAGGAGGTCACGTCGAAGACCATGGAGGGCGTGTCCGCGGTCTTCCTGAAGTTCCAGTACGACACGAGCCTGGACGACGCGGCGGCCGATATCCGCAACGCCCTGGACTGGGTCGAACGGACGCTCCCGGACGGCATCGAGGACCCGATCCTGTTCAAGTTCAACACCGCGTATTTCCCGATCTACTTCGCGGCCCTGGTCAGCGACACGGTGGACGTGACCACCGAGGGGACCTACCTGGACGAGCACGTGATCCAGGACCTCCAGAGCCTGCCGGGCGTGGGGAGCGTCCAGATGTTCCACGTGGCCCCGGAGGAGGTCCACGTGGACGTGCGCCTGGACGACATCGAGAGGCGCGGCCTGACCCTGACCCAGGTGGCGCAGGCCCTCGCCGCGTCCAACGTCTCGATGCCCGCCGGCAAGGTCGAGGACGGCCGCTACGACCTTCCGGTGCGCGTGCCGGCCGAGTACCGGGCCGTGGACGAGATCTCGGACCTCGTGGTGGGGCTGTGGGAGGGGCAGCCGGTGCACCTGCGCGACGTGGCCGACGTGCGCGACACGCACAGGCGCCTGCCGAACATCGCGACCCTGGACGGGCGCACGGTGTCGGTCCTCTTCGTCCAGAAGCAGTCCGGGGGGAACACGGTGGAGGTGGCGCGAGCGGTCCGCGCCCGCGTGGCCGAGATCGCCCCGCACCTGGCGCGCGGCATCCGGATCGTGCCCATCTGGGACGCCTCGGAGTTCATCGAGAGTCTGGTCGCGAACCTCTACCGATCGCTCGCGGTCGGCGGGGCCCTGGTGGTCCTCGTGGTCATCGCCTTCCTGCGCCGGGTGCGGGCGAGCCTGGTGGTGGCCGTGGCCCTGCCGGGGTCGCTCATCATCGCCTTCCTGATGCTGTACCTGAAGGGCTACACCCTGAATGCGGTCTCCCTGATGGCCATGATCCTCGCCGTGGGCATGGTCGTGGACAACTCCATCGTCGTGCTCGAGAACATCACCCGCCACCTGGACCGGGGCCGCGCGCCCGTGGAGGCGAGCCTGCGCGGCACCCGGGAGGTCGGGCTCGCCATCACGGCCTCGACCACGACCACGGTGGGCATCTTCCTGCCCATGATCTTCGTGTCCGGGCTCGTGAGCATCCTGTTCGGGCAACTCGCGTTCGTCCTGGTCATCACCCTGGTGGCGTCCCTGGTCACGTCCGTGTTCCTGACCCCGATGATGACGTCGCGCCTGTTGAAGCCCGGGAGCGGGGCGGCGGGGGCCCCGGGATTCCTCGAGCGCGTCGAATCCGCCTACGGGCGCCTGACCGCCTGGGCCCTGCGCCATCGCCGGGCGGTCTATGCGGTGGCCACCGCGGTGCTGGCCGCAAGCGTCCTGACCCTGACCCGGGTGGGCTTCGACTTCCTGCCCCTGTTCGACACGGGCGAGGTGAGGGCCACGGTCGAGGTGCCCGTGGGGACCGGCATCGAGGAGAGCGCCCGCGTGGCCGAGGGGATCGCGCAGCACCTGCGGGACATCCCGGAACTGGAACGCCTCTACGTCCAGGCGGGGGAGAGCGAAAGTGCCTGGGGCGCGGCCATGGGCCAGACCGAGGGGACCCACCTCATCCAGTTCCACATGCAGTTCGGCAAGGTGGACCGGCGCGAGCGGGGCATCCGCGAGATCGCCGAGGACGTGCGGCGCGTCTTGCGCGACACGGACGGACTGGTCGGCCACGACATCCAGGTCGGGGACCCGGGGCTCGGGGGGATGATGGGCGGCAAGCCCCTGGTGGTCGAGGTCCTGGGGTCGCACTACGACCGGCTCAAGGAGGCCGCCCACGAGGTCGAGCGGGTCCTGAAGGGCATCGAGGGCACGCGGGACGTGGCGGCCGAGGTCCCGTACGAGAAGCCGGAGGTCCAGGTCCACCTGGACCGCCGCCGGATGTCCCTGCTCGGGGTCACGGCCCTCCAGGCGTCCGAGGTGGTGCGCACCGCGATGCTCGGGACCACGGTGACGCGCTTTCGGGGCCAGGGCCGGGACATCGAGGTCGTGGTCCGCCTGCGCGAGGAGGACCGGGACCGCCTGGACAAGGTGGGCCGCCTGCTCGCCCCCTCGGTGACCGGTCCCCCCGCGCCCCTGCGCAACTTTTCGCGGGTCGAGAGCGGGTTTGCGCCCATCGTGATCGATCACTCGTCGCAGATGCGCGTCCTGCGGGTCGGCGCGAACCTGTCCGGGGCCTCGCTCGGGTCGGCGTCCCGCGAGTTCGAGCGCCAGGCCGCGGACCTGCGCGCCCGATACCCGGACGTGGTGTTCCGCTTCGGGGGCCAGGCCAAGGAGCAACAGGACACCGCCCTGGACCTCGCGGTGATCCTGTTCCTGGGGGTCCTGCTGACGTACTTCATCATGGCGGCCCAGTTCGAGTCGTTCCTGGACCCGTTCGTGATCATGTTCGCGGTGCCGTTCGCGTTCACGGGGTCGTTCCTGGCGCTGTCGCTCGTGGGCGAGAACTTCAACGTGCTCGCGTTCCTCGGGCTGATCATGCTGGTCGGGATCGTGGTGAACAACGCCATCGTGCTCGTGGACTACATCGCCCTGATGCGCCGCGAGGGGATGCCCCTGCACGAGGCCGTGGTCGAGACCGCGCGCCGGCGCCTGCGACCCATCCTGATGACGACCATCACGACCATCGCCGGGGTCCTGCCCCTGGCCTGGTCGTCCGGGGAGGGATACGAGATGTGGCGCCCCATCGGGGTGACCATGCTGGGCGGGCTCCTCGTGTCGTCCCTGGTGACCCTGGTCCTGATCCCGGCCCTGTACGTGTCGTTCGAGCGGTTCCGGACGCGGGCGCGCGGGTGACGGGGGCGGGGGCCGTCCGCCAGGAATCGGTTAGAATTCCCCCGTGGACGCGGGACCCACCATCGCCCCGCCGCGATTGTTGCTGCTGGAGTTTCTTCACCCGGACCCGTACCGCCAGTTCCGGTCGGACGAGTTCCCGTTCGTCCAGGGGTTCGCGCGAGCCGCCGGGGTCGAGACCCGCTGGCTGTACGAGGTCGCCGGACCGGAGGCGCGGCCCGACAGCGAATTCGTGATCGAGCCCCCGCCCCGGCGACGGGCCGCGATCGTCGCGGCGGTCCGGGACTTCTCGCCGACCGCGGTCGTGGCCAACGAGGCCTGCGGCCCCGCGCTGTCGGCGGCCCTGGGGGACATCCCCGGGATCGGGCGCGTGGTCTCCATCGCGCGGGACGTGCCCCACTACGGCGCGGTGGAGGTCGGGCACGTCCGGGACTGGCTGGGCCTCGGGCACGACGGGCCGCCTTTGCGCGCGCTGGTCGTGGACCACGCGGTCCCGGACTACGCGTGCGCCCCCGTGGCTCCGGACCCGGGCGTCGTCTTCCCGATGCTCACGGTCATCGGGGGGGCTCCGTGCGTGTATCGGCGGCCCCTCCGCGCGAACCCCTGGTTCCGGGACCTCGACCTCGGCGGCGCGAACCGGGTCGGGGGATGCTCGTTCTGCCTGGGGGACGCGGTCGGGACCAGCTGGGAACGCCAGGTGTCCTCGCCGGTCGCCCTCGCGCTGCTCCAGATCCGGCGGTTTCGCGAGACCGCGCCCCCGGGCCGCCTGACCGACCGCTATCGCCTCTTCGCGTATGGCGTCTTTCACCGGATGGACGAGTTCTTCGCCGGGGCGCTGGGGATGGACCTGCCCCCGTCGGAGTTCCACTTCTCGTGCCGGCCGGACGAGTTCCTGGGTCGCGCCGCGATGGTCGAGGCGCTCTTGCCGGACCTCCGGCGTCTGGGTCACTCGATCCACGTCTGGAACATGGGGGTCGAGAACTTCTCTCCGGACGAGAACGCCCGGTTCAACAAGGGGCTGGACACGGCCCTGGTGGCCCGCGCCCTCGACCGGATGCGGGGGCTGGAGGAGCGGTGGCCGGGGACGTTCGTCTTCACGCGGCACGGGGGCTTGAGTTTCATCCTGTTCACCCCGTGGACCACGCTCGACGACCTCGCCCTGAACGCGCGCGAGGCCCGGCGCCTCGGGGTGGACCCGGTGTTCCTGCGGTCGAGGCTCCAGGTGCGGCCCGGGACCCCGATCGCGTTCCTGGCGGCCCGCGACGGGCTGACCGCGCCCCGGTTCGAGCAGGACTCCCCGCTCGACTTTTCGTGCCAGTCTTACCCGGACGAGGACGAGATTCCGTGGCGCTTCCGGCACCCGGAGGTCGCGGTCGCCTACCGGGTGATGCTCCGGGTCGGGGAGAATTCGCGCATCCCCGCCGGCGACCCGCTGCGGCGCTCCCTGGGCGAGACGTTGGCCGGGCTCCCGCCGTCCGCGCGCGACCCGACCGTGCTCCTGGAAACCCTGGCCGGCGTCCTGCGGTCCGGGCCGCTTCCGGACGAGGCGGTGGTCGCGGCCCTGGAACGGGCGCTTCAGAGCCGCACGCCCGGCGGCCGGACGGGCGGGGCCGTGGAGCGATTCCGCCGCCTCCTCGCGCCGGTCCAGGCCGGAGGACCGCGGACCCTGGCCGGCTTTCAGGTCGAGGCGGTCGAGCGCGACCCGTCCGAAGGGGACGGGGTCCGGCTCGTCCTCGCCGCGGGGTCGGACCGACTCGCGTTCTCGGTGTTTCCCGACGACCCCACGCAGCCCGCGGCGGTCCGGGGCGGTGGCTGGCGACTCGTCTATCCGCCGACCCTTTCCCTCGGCTCCCCGGCGCGCCGGCGCCTCCTGAGGACCCTGGGGACGCTCCTCGAACGCTTCGGGCCGCGGCTGGCATGACCGATGCCCAGAAGCCCGCGGGTCCCCTCGGGCGGGTCAAGACCTTCGATCGGGGCGTCCAGGCGGCGGGCGGATCGGCACCGGCGCCCGAGGGTCACCCCCCGAACACGTACAGGCCGTTCGAGATCTCGATCTCGTAGGGGTCGCACGAGGGGGGCGCTCCCTCTGCGCGCCGCACGCGGACAAAGAACGTCGCGCCGTTGTCGGAGCACACGTGTGCCCCCTGCGTGGCCACGCCCGGGCACGCCCCACACCGGAACGGGTCCTTGGTGACCTGGACACACGCCTGGAAGTCCTGGGGGGCCGTGCACCCGGTCGTGACCACGAGCGAGCACTTGCACTCGCCCGCCGCGTTGGTGCCGAAGTTCGTGGCCCACTCGAAGACTTCCCCTGCCGGGCACGCGAGCGTGCCGCATCCGCCGCGACGGACCTCGACCCGGAAGGCGCCGTCCGGGTTCTTCGTGAACAGGACCTTCAGGTTGAAGCGGTCGCAGGCGTCCTTCTCCGCGTCCCAGGTCGTGTCCACGGCCTCGACCATGAACCAGTCCTCGTCGGACGCGGGGACGAGGTTCCCGCCGACCGTCAGGCGCTGTCCTGCGTCCGGCAGGGTCCCGAGCGGGATCGCGTCCTCGCAGGCCCCGCCACCCTTCGCCTCGCGCGGGTCGGCCTGGCACTCGCACCCGTTGCGGAAGTCGCCATCCACGTCATACCAGCCCGGGACGTAGGTCTGCTGGGGTCCGGCCGACGACGCCCCGTCGCACGAGACCATCCGGCAGGATCCCTCGCACCCCACCTTGCCGTGCAGAGGGGTGCCCGCGGGGACCGGGCACATCGCGCTCACGGGGTCCTCGTCCGTCAGGCCGTCGCAGTCGTCGTCGCGGTCGTTGCAGGCCTCGGGGACCTCCCCGTGCCGGCACCCGAGCATGGGGACGCAGAAGTCCAGGGTGCAGGGGT
>DYKK01000441.1 GCA_020722625.1 Anaeromyxobacter dehalogenans | reverse complement strand
GGCGCGGCTTGGAAGCCGCGCAGACGGCGCGATTGAACCTCGCGCCTCCAGGGGCGCGAAGAGGGCGGTCATCGAACCGTTGCTTGCACCCCGGCGACGCCTCCGCGACAATTCCGGGCATGGCGTGGCTTGACCTCGCCGGGACCTTCCTGACGTGCCTGATCCCGTCGGGTCTGTTCCTGGCCTTCATCCGCGGCCAGGCCCGGCGCGGGACCCTGGCCTGGGGACCGCTGGCGCTGACGTTCGTCTTCGGGATGGTCGCCGCGGCCTCGGCCTTCTTCCTGTTCGAGGACCTGGAGGTCCTGCGGGTGTACCGCCCGCTCGTCTCGGGCGCGTCGGACGACGACGTCGAGCGCGCCGCGTTCTTCCTGGCCGTGGTCGGCCCCGTCGAGGAGTGCGCGAAACTCGCGGCCGTGGTCTTCGCCACGACCCTGCTGCGAGACCCCCGGGCCCCCCCCGACTGCCTGGTGCTCGCGACCGCGTCCGCGCTCGGCTTCGCCACGGCCGAGAACTGGTACGCGATGTGGGCCACCGGAGGCCCGGACCTGGGGCGCGCGGCCGTGGTCCCGTTCGTGCACATGCTCTTTGCGGCCTTCTGGGGATGGGGCCTCGGGGAATCCCGGCGGCGTGACGGGGATTCCCGGCCCGTCTACCTGGGGCTCGGCCTCGCGTCGGCGTACCACGGTCTCTACAACTACGTCGAATACAAAGGGGGTCTGTGGCACTTCGCCACGCTCCCGATCGTGGCCCTGCTGTGGTTCTTCCTGGTGCGGACGCTCGGCGACTTCGCGCGTGGGCGCGTCAGAAGATCGTGAAGAGGGGGGACCGTCCGGCCCCCTTCCTCAGCCGCTCCTCGAGACCCGCGAACCCGGCCAGGTCCGCCGCCGCCTTGACCTGCCCCAGGCGCGCGTGGACGCGGGCCCGGATGGCCGCCTTGTACCGTGCGGACTTGTTCTTCGCGATGGGGGAGACGTCCACCTTGACCAGGGACGTGGTCGGGGCCAGGAACCCCTTGTCGGCCCCGACCGGGAGCACCGGGTACTCGACGGTCCCGTTCTTCCGGACAGGGTTCTCGAGGTCCATCCGCGCGATGAAGAACCCCTTGAGCCACCTCTCGCCGCCTTCGTCCACCGGCTCGACATAGACCGTCTCGACCATCTCGCCGCGCTCCTCGGGCTCGGTCACCCGGCGCTGGGTGTCCGCCTCCAGGGCCAGGAGCGCCGTCTCGTCGTACAACCGCTGCACCGCCTCGATGAAGCGGACCACCTGGGGCGCCAGTTCCTGGTCGAAGATGACCCCGGGGAACACGGCCTCGACCGAAAAGACCGGCTGCTTGTCGCGGTAAGCGCGACAGCGTTCGAGGTACTGGTCCAGTTGTTGGGCCGCCGCGGCCTGGGCCTCGGGGGTCGCGGCCTTCTGGAGCGCGTTGAACACCGCGATCGTGTCGTCCACGTGGGCCTGGACCACTGCGAGGGTCGTCCCCTCCCCGGCCGCGAGTTTCTCGGCCCTCGCCTTCTGGAAGTATTCGAGGATGAATGCGGCCTCCTTGGTCTTGAAGTTCTCGATGGCGCGTTCCTTCATCACCTTGCCGAAGAAGAGCCCCACGAACAGCGCGATGACCGCCAGGATCGTGAACGCGGCGATCCACGGCCACGACAGCCCCTTCTGCTGGACCACGAGCGCCGAGACCTCGCTCGGCTCCTTCAGGATGGGCGCGGCCTCGGCCGGCGCGTTCAGCGAGAACTGGAAGTCGGTCTCCTGGGTCCGCTTGCGCAGCGGGGTCTCGGCCGCCGCAGGCGCCTTCGTCGCGATCCCGAGCCTGGCCTTCAGTTCGTCCAGGGAAGGTCCGGCCCCTCCGCCGGAGCCCGGTGCCTTCGCACCGGCTTCCTCCCCCCCACCGGTCCCGTCCTTCCTCGGTTCGTCCGCCATGGTGCCTCCGTCCCCGGCTGCGTTCCGCCCCGGCCCCTCCGGCCGGGATGGCTATTCATATCACAATTTGCACGCGCGGGTCTTCCGAGGTCGTCCCCGC
>DYKK01000440.1 GCA_020722625.1 Anaeromyxobacter dehalogenans | reverse complement strand
GGTCGAGGCGGTCTCCGCGGGCGACGCGGCGCGGGTGGCGCGCCGGTTGCGGGACGCGGCGCGTCCGGCCGTGGTGGTCGCGCTTCGCGGGCGCGACCCGGTGCGGCCGGAGGTGATCGCAGTGGGCGTGGCCCTGTCCGGGGACGAGGTCCTCGTGATGGACGCCCCCGTGGCCCTCGCCCCGGAGGTCGGGGTCGAGGGCGTCGCGGCCCGGGCGTGCGTGCCGGACTACAAGCAGGTCTGGCAGGCGTTTCGGGCCGCTCGCGGAGGCCAGGGCGACGCAATCCCGCTGCCCGCGATGGAGCCGATCCTGGCCGCGTACGTGGTGCATCCCGAGCGGGAGTCCCCGACCCTCGCGGCCTTGTCGCTCGAGTTCCTGCGCGAGCCCCTGCCGCCGTCCTCGGACGTGTCGCGGGAGGCCGTGGCACGACGGGCGGCCGCGGCGTGGAGGATCGCGCCCCTGGTCGAGGCGCAGGTCCGTGAGGCGGGTCTGTGGGGCCTGCTGTCGGAGGTCGAGATCCCCCTGTCCCGGGTCCTCGCCGAGATGGAAACCGTGGGCGTGCGGGTGGACCGGGACGTCCTCGTCCACCTGTCCCGGGACCTGGCGAAGGACATCCAGCGCCTCGAGGCGGACATCATCCACAGGAGCGACTACGGGCCGTTCAACCCGAACTCGCCGAAACAACTGGCCGACCTCCTGTTCGGGAACCTCCAGATCCCGCCGCCCCGGAAGACGAAGACCGGGCCCTCCACGGACTCCGCGGTCCTGGAGCAGATCGCGGACGACCCACGCGCGCTGGGCATCCCTCGCCTGATCCTGCAATACCGGAGCCTGACCAAACTGAAGTCCACGTACGCGGACGCCCTGGCCGGACTGATCCGGCCGGACACGGGGCGCATCCACACGTCGTACAACCAGACCGTGGCCGCGACCGGGCGCCTGTCCTCGTCGGACCCCAACCTCCAGAACATCCCGATCCGGACGCCGGAGGGTCTGAAGGTTCGCGCGGCGTTCCGAAGCGATGATGGATATGAATTTCTGTCCGCAGATTATTCGCAGATCGAATTGAGAGTCCTGGCGCACCTGTCACGGGACGAGGCCCTGATCGAGGCGTTCCGGCAAGGCGCGGACATCCACGCGCGGACCGCGGCGCGGGTCTTCCGCATATCGGAAGGCGACGTCACGCCCGACAGGCGGCGCTTCGCCAAGACCATCAACTTCGGGCTGCTGTATGGGATGGGGGCGTTCCGCCTGGCGCGGGACCTCGGGATCGACCAGGCCGAGGCCCAGCGGTTCATCTCGGAGTACTTCTCGGCGTTCCCGAGGGTGAAGGAGTACCTGGAGGGCGTGGTCGAGCAGGCCCGGCGGGAGGGGGTCGTGCGGACGATCACGGGCCGCCGCCGGGCCATCGAGGGGCTGAACGACCGCAACCACAATGTGCGCGCCGCCGCGGAGCGCATGGCCCTGAACACCCCGATCCAGGGGAGCGCGGCGGACATCATCAAGGTCGCGATGGTGCGGCTGCGGGAGCGGCTGCGCGGAAGCGGGCTCGACGCGCGGATGGTCTTGCAGGTCCACGACGAACTCGTGGTCGAGGTCCGCGAGGGCCGGACGGCCGACGCGGGGCGGATCGTGCGGGAGGTCATGGAAGGCGCGTGGGCCCTGGACGTGCCCCTCGTGGTGGACCTCAAGCGCGGGCGCGTGTGGTCGGAACTGGCCGGCTTCGGGGTCGAATGACGGGGTGCCGGGGCCTATTCCGCCGGACACCCCGGCGTGGCCCCCTGGACGCTCCCGGACAGGCCGTTCGCCCCCTTGTTGGCGCCGCCCGCGCCGCCCAGTCCTCCGGAGCCCGCGAAGCCGTTGACCTGGTACGTATTGTTCGTACACTGCGGGTTCGACGAGGCCCCCAGGACATACACCGGGAAGGTGGACCCCCCGGCGCCGCCGCCACCGGCCCCGCCGGCGCCGCCGTTGCCGCCCCGTCCGCCTGCCCCGCCGGCCGCCCCCTGGTCCTCGGAGTTGCCGCCCCCGCCTCCGGCGCCC
>DYKK01000439.1 GCA_020722625.1 Anaeromyxobacter dehalogenans | reverse complement strand
CCGGAACACCGGACTGCCGTCGGCCTTGTGCACCCCGACGACCTCCCCGTCCGCGGTCCCGAACACGAGCCACGCCCCCATCACCGCCGGCCTCGTGGCCCCGAACCAGGACCCCTGCCACGCGACCCGTCCGTCGCCCGCCGCGACCGCGACCGGCCCCCGGGCAAAGGATGCCGAATAGACCCGGTCCTCGTCCACCACGGGCGTGGCGTCCACGTCCGTCGCGCGGCGGTTCGCCTCCCCGAGCGGGACGTTCCAGACCACGCCGCCCCCCTGGAGCGCGAGCGCCACCAGGCTCCCGTCCGAGAACCCCACGACCACCCGGTCCCCGGCCACGGTCGGGGACGACACCCCCTCGCTGCTCATGAACTGCGGCCGGTCCCGGTGGTACTCCCACCGGAAGGCCCCGTCCTCGGCCCCCACGGCATAGACCTTGTTGATCGTCACCGAGAACAGGACCACGGTCGCAGCGCCGCCCTCGCCGCCGGGGACCTCCGCCGCGACCGGGTCCCCGTCAATCGCCGCGTCCGTGCAGAACGGCTTCGCCCAGGACGGCCTTCCGGTCGCGGCGTCCAGCCGATACAGGCACCCGTCCGAGGACCCCACGATGACCTGCCCGCCGTCCACCAGGGGTCGCGCGCGCACCGCGCCCCTCGTCCGGTACGTCCACAGCCTCCGGCCGGTCTCCGCGGACAGGGCCACGACCTCGCCGGTCTTCACCCCGCACACGACGACCGGTCCGCCCCCCCCATCCCCTCCAGGCCCACCCGCGTCCGGGCCGCCGGCGGCCCGGCACTGCCCGAAGTCCCGCGGGTGGTAGGCGAACGCCTCGTTGCCATAGACCCGCGTCCCCCAGGCCGGATGCAGGCGCATCGCCGGACCCATCCCCGCCGTGCTCCCCGCCTCGGACACGCCCCATGCCCGCCGGGCCGCCGCCGGGGATGCCGCCAGGGCTACCAAAATGACCATTGACAGTCTGACCACGAACTACCTCCCCGGTGGGGGCGACGGGCGGGTCACGGAAGCGAGGCGAGGCGTTGCTCGATCAGGCCCCGGGTCAGGCGCTCGGCCGGCGCCAGGAGCGCATCGTCCGCGGGGACCTCGGCCAGCCCCTTCTGGTACATCTCGCGCGCCTTCGCCGCATCCCCCGGTTCCCCCGCCAGGGGGTGGGCGAGGTCGCCCAGGTGCAGGTACCCCATCGCGCGGAACAGCCGCGACCCCGCCCGCGTCATCTCGGTGTAGTAGCGCTCCGCCTCCTCCCGCCGGCCGGCGCCGTCCGCCGCGGTCCCCGCCGCCTCCAGGAGGATGGGCTTCCAGGCCGCGTCCCCCTGGGCCGCAAGGCCCCGCTCGAACGACTCCAGCGCCGGCCCGGCCTGCCCCGCGAGCAGCAGGGCCGCCCCGCGGGCCGCCCACGCGAGTCCCGCGAGCGGAGAATCCCCATGCTCCGCGGCGAACTTCTCGAGGTCCCCGGCGGCCCCGGCCAGTTTCTTCGCCGCCTCCTCCGCGGCCTTCTCGTCTCCTGTGTCCCGTGCCTCGTCCGCCGCGACCACGGGGCCGAAGGCACCGCGGAACGCCAGGGACTCTTCAATCAGGGCCGCGTCGTGCCGGCGGGACAGGAGGATCCCGGCCACGATCGCGACGAGCACCGCCGCGGCCCCGGCCAGGATCCATCCCCCGTACAACTGCAAGAACTCGATCACGCGACCCATCGAGGTCAAGAACTCGTCCGGGGCCTTGACCTCCTTCAGGGTCATCTTCTTGTTGCTCGCCGCCATGAACCCATCCTCCTCGGAGTCAGCCGGTCCCACCGATGCGCGGCCGGTTCTCCGGTAGGGATTCGAACCCCAATCCCAGGAACCAAAATCCTGTGTCCTGCCATTGGACGACCGGAGATCCTCGAAAGAACGCGGATGGATTCTACCCGGAAGCGCCGGGGGCTGCAACGTGGAACGGGCGTCCACGATCCGCCACCCCGATCTCGGTAGCACGACGGAACACCTTGATCTGTCGCGGTCTCGTGCCAGCCGCGACTGGGGCCCCGGCTTCCCGCGCAGGGAGCG
>DYKK01000438.1 GCA_020722625.1 Anaeromyxobacter dehalogenans | reverse complement strand
TCGTACCCCTCGCTGGCGAGGTCCTCGGGGACCGGGAGGTAGACCTCCTCGACGGCTGATCATCGATCACATCGAAAACTCCTGTCCATGAAGCGTCACTCCTCGCCGGACGCTCCGACAAGGCGTGCGCGGGTGCGCATCGCAGCGCGCCACCCCAGGGTCAGGTCCTGGAGGTGCTGGAGACCCCGGCCCAGGACCAGCCAGCCCGGCTCCCCGTTGGAGCGCAGGTGACCTCCGAGCTGCGCCACCGCCAGGAGCAGGTGGCGCGCCTTGGGCCGCGGCGGCAGCGTCCTCGAAGGAAGAACCGCCCGCAGGACCTCGATCTCGTCGGCTTCGAGCACGACGTCCGCTGGAGCGGTCGGCTCGTGGCGGGCCGACCAGCGCAGGGCCAGGAGGCGGGCGGCGATAGGCGCCAGCAACGCCAGAGCGACCAGCAGCGAGTCCAGGCTCTCCAGCTGCCTCTTCTCATACTGGCAGCCGGTCTTCAGCGCCTTGAAGAATTCCTCGATCTGCCAGCGCGCCCGATAGACGTCCACCACCCTCTCCACCTCCTCCGGCGTCGACACCGGCAGGGATGTCAGGAGAAACCAGTCGACCGGCTCCACTCCGTCCGGGGCGTCCACCTCGGCGACCTCCACGACGTTCAACTCCAGGCCATCGCCGAGGCGCCGGTCGGCTCGGGCCGGCCGCCGGATCGACACCCGGCTCGACCTCACGAGGAGGGTTGCAATGCGCTGGTCACGATCCGGATGCTCCTTCCGAACTTTCGGCGCCCTGCCAGCCGCCCTGCGCCGCGACACCCTGACCTGGCGCTTCACCAGCACCTCGGCGCCATGCACCGTCTCGCGCAGCCGAGCCGGTCGTTTCTGCCCTTCCTCGCCAAGGAGGACCCGGTCGTGAGCGGACCGCACCACGTAGTCCTGCCCAAGGTGTGACAGCGTCGCGATCAGGTCGAAGAAGTCGCCTTCCCGGTCCATCACGTGGATGAGCCCGTACCCCGCTGGCACTCCCTCGATGACCTCCAAAGCCAGGTCGAGCCAGCGGTCCGACTCCACCTGGTACCGGCGGTCCCCGGACTCCAGCACGCGACCCTCGGGGGTCTCCCTTCGGACGAGCGGGCGGAACCCGATGAGTCCCAGAGGCCGACGTGGCTCGTCGCCCGAGACGGCCAGGGCGAAGTGCCCGAGGAAGCCTTCCTTGCCCTTGGAGGTCGGGAAGAGGCCGGTGCGGGAACCTTTGCTCGCGAACTGGAACAGCGTCGTGTCCTGCAGGACGATCATCGGCCCGTGCCCGACGGCTCGCGCGAGGGTGTCCTGGTAGTGGGCGTCGATGATGTCCTCCCAGTCGACGTCGTCGTTGTTGACGAGGCGGTAGAAGGCCTCGGTGCTGGAGTCGGACCCGAGGGCGTCGGGGAAGCTCCAGCTGGGGTGGGCCTGCATGGCTTCGGCAACCGCCACGAGTCGGCGGTCGAGCCGACGATCACCGAGTCGAGCCTTGCGGAACTGGGTCGGAACGTCTGGAATTTCAAAGTTGCAGATCGCCACGGAGAGACCTCGCGAACGGGTTCTCTCCAGATCACACGACTTGGATCGCCTGCAAGTCGCTACCTGCGCCTGCCCCTCGCGAGCCCGGGTCCCCTGGGCTCGGCCCCCGGGTCCATCGCAGGCTGGCCGGGGGGGCTCGGAGATGGGATGGATCCTCAGCCACGAAGCAGGCGGACAGGAGGAGGAGGGACAGCATGGGGGTGGCACGGCTCATGGCATGTCCGCCCAGAGGAGGAGGTAGGCCGCGCCAGCGTCAGTTCCACCGTCGTCGTCGCCGCATGCGCCCACGAGGAGGTCGCCCTTACCGTCCCCGTCCACGTCCCCGGCGGTGGAGACGGAATAGCCCGCCCAGTCGTAGGCATCCTCGCCCACCAGCTTGACGTCCGCGTCGGCGAGGTCGAGGTCGCCGGTGACCGGGCCGTAGAGCAGGTAGGTCGCACCAGCGTCGGTTCCACCATCGTCGTCGTAGCGTGCGCCCACGAGGAGGTCGCCCAAACCGTCTCCGTCCACGTCCCCGGCGG
>DYKK01000437.1 GCA_020722625.1 Anaeromyxobacter dehalogenans | reverse complement strand
CCCGTCGCGCTACATCGTCCCGGAGTACCGGCGCAGTTTCCTGATCTTCGGGGACGCGGCCGCGGCCGCGATCCTGGGTCCGGGAGGCTCCGGGAAGGTCCTGGCCTCGAGCTTCGGCAACGACGGGTCGCAGCGGGACGCGGCGGTCCTGGCCCATCCGGGCTTGACGGGGCGGCCCGAGCACATCGTCTTCCACGAGGCCAACCAGGCCATCTCGGACGCGGCGGTCGAGGCCGTGGAGCGGTGCTCGCGCAAGGCCCTGGACCAGGCGGGGCTCGGCCTGCGCGACGTGGACTGGTTCGTCACGCACCAGCCGAACGGCCTGATGTTGCGCGAGATCGTCCACCGGCTGGGGCTCCCCGACGACCGGACCGTGTCCGTGGTCGAGGAGATCGGGAGCGTGGGCGCGGTCTCTCTCCCGTATGCGCTGGACGTCCTGATGCGCACCCGTCCGGTGCGAGCCGGCCAGCGCCTCCTGATGGCGGGCGTGGGCGCCGGCGCGGCCTACGGCGCGATTGTCTATGAGTTGTAGGCCGGTTCCCCGCGTGGCGTCGGGGTGACGGACGACGCGCCCAGGCCCATCGAATCGAGGAAGGACGCGCCGGGGAGGCGGCCGGACGGGTCCGCGGCGTGCTCGGGCTTGAGCCTCAGGACCTGGGTGACCCGGATCTCGCCCTTGCCGCGCACGGGGACGGTCCCGCGATCCACCACCTCGAAGCGCCCCGCGAGGTCCCCGAGCGCCCCGGTGACCACGGCCACGGTCCCGGGCTCGCCCAGGTCGGACAGGCGGCTCGCCACGTTGACCGTGTCCCCCCACAGGTCGAAGGCGAACTTCTTCTGGCCCACGATCCCGGCCACCACCGGGCCGGAATGGACCCCGACCCGCATCCGCCAGCACGCCCCGTCCGCGGCGGTCAGGCCCTCGGCCTCGAGGGCGTGGTACATCTCGAGCCCCGCGAGCACGCACCGGATCAGGTGGTCCGGCTGCGCGGCCAGGATCCCTCCCGCGGCCATGTAGGCGTCCCCGATGGTCTTCATGCGCTCGAGTCCCCACCGGGACACGATCTCGTCGAAGCGCGTGAAGGTCGCGTCGAGCGCGCGCACCAGGTCCGCGGGCGGGACCCGGCCCGCGAGGGTCGTGAACCCCACGAAGTCCGTGAACAGGATCGAGCACGACGGGATCAGCCTGGCCTCCACGCGGCCTCGAGCCTTCAGCTCGTCCGCGATCTCGCGGGGCAGGATGTTCAGGAGCAGGGACTCGCTGCGCTGGCGCTCGCGTTCGAGGTCCTTGCGGCCGGTGAACTCGTCTTCCAGCAGCCGGTGGTTCGCCGCGGCCCAGAACAGCCCGATGAAGGTCACCGCCGAGAACAGGTACAGGACGACGACGTAGGAGCGCCAGTTCACCTCGGGGTCGAACGCGAGGTTCACCCCGAGGAACTGGACCCCGGAGAACGCCACGAGCGGGGCCATCTCGACCGGGGTCCACGGGAGGGTGGCGAACAGGACGAAGAAGAGCAGGAGGAAGGCCCTGGCGTAGTCGGATTCCGCCCCCCCGAGGATCAGGGAGCACACGTCGAAGTACGCGGACACGACGGCCACGAAGGCCCACACGAGGGTCCGGCAGTGACGGGCGTCCCTCCCCTGCCGGCGCAGGGACCACTGGACGAGCAGGAAGCCGCCGAGCGCCGCACCCACCACGGCCCGTGCCAGGGTCAGCGGTCCGAAGTGTTCCGGGAAGGCGATCCAGTCAATCCAGAACGACAGGGGCCACAGGGGGACCGTGATCAGGGCCACGACCCAGATCGCCCGCGCGGTCCGTACGTCCTTCTCGCGCCGGAACTCGGCGGCGAATTCCGCGGGAACGGCCACCGTTCCAACCCCGAATCACCATTGCAAGGATAGCCCGATCTTCGGACGCCGTCACCCGCGAGGCGACCGGTCCGATCCGCCACCACGATGTACGAAGAAACTCGACGTGAACCTGGGGCCGCGAGCCGCTGCCCGCGGCCAAAGGGTCGGTTTCATCCGTCAGGGTCCGCGAAGCCGGTGTCGTACTCGGAAGAACGACG
>DYKK01000436.1 GCA_020722625.1 Anaeromyxobacter dehalogenans | reverse complement strand
CCGGCCTGCGGTGGGCCGACGCGGTCGGCTGGCTCCTGGCCGCCCGCCGCGCCTCCGCATCGGGGCTGCGGGTGGTGGCGCTGGGACTCGAGGCCGCGGCCGCGGCGGCCGTGGTCGGGGCGGAGCCGGCGAGTCCAGGGGGAGGTTCGCGGCCGCACGCGGTCGGCCCGTCCGCGATCGAATGGACGGTGGCGGCGGTCCTGACCACGCACGTGGCCTGGGCCACCCACCGCGAGCGCGCCCAGGCGTACGACCCTCGCTTTGCGGACCCGCCCGGATGGTCCGAGGTCCGCGCGTTTCCGGCGCTTCGTCCCGTGCTCGAACCCATGGAGCGCGCGGTCCGGTTTGCGCGGCGATTGATGAACCGGGACTCTCGCGGCATGATCCGTTGACACGGCCTCGCAGGGGGTGACCGTGGTCCAGGTTGACGCGGTTCCGATCCGGCGCGACGCCCTCCCCAAGAGCATCCAGGAGGCCCTCGACCCCTCGACGCCGGGCGAGAGGCGACTCCTCCTGGCCCGCGCCGTGCTCCCCCTGGGTCCCGCGGAACTGGTCGCGGCCCTTGCGTGCCTGCTGGACGACCGTTCCGACACCGTTTCCTCGGCCGCGCGCAAGACGCTCTCGGAACTCCCGAGCGGGCTCTTGGCGGCCGGTATCGCCGAGACGACGGAACCCGGGGTCCTGGACCGCCTCGCCCGCGAGGTGTTGTCCCCCGGCGCCGGCGAGACCGTCCGGGAGGACGCGGTCTCGCGCATCCTCGCGAACCCGGCCGCGGCGGACCAGACCTTCGCGTTCGTGGCGTCGAGGGGGAGGGGACCGCTCCTCGACCAGGTCGCGGGCGCCCAGGTCCGGCTCGCGCGCTTCCCGAGCATCATCGAGGCCCTCTATTTCAACCCGGAGGCCCGCATGGGCCTCGTCAGCAGCGTGCTCGAGTTCGCGGTCCGATCCGAGATTGACCTGTCGCACATCCCGGGATACCAGGAGATCATCGAGTCCATCTTCGGACCCCGCAAGGAAGGCCCGCCCGAGGCGCCGGCGCCCGAGGAAACCCGGGTCGCCGAGGCGGAGGCGGGCGTTCCCGCGCACGAGGTCGAGGCGGGCGGTGGCCTGGACCAGGCCCTGGCCGACGCCCTCGGCGCCGGGGCCGGGGCTCCCGGGCTCGAGGAGGCCCTGGACGACGAGAACTTCGCCCTGCTCCTCCAGGCCGCGTCGTGGGAAGAGGGCCCCGAGGAGGAGGACGGGCGCGACGAGGACCGCCGGGCCGCCTGGGCCAAGGTCTCGGGGCTCAGTGTTCCCCAGAAGGTTCGGATGGCCCTGATGGGCAACTCCTTCGTGCGGTCGATCCTGATCCGGGACTCACGGCGCGTGGTCTATATGGCAGTCCTCAAGAGCCCGAGCACCTCGGACAAGGAGGTCATCACCTTCGCCAAGGACCGTGCTCTCAACGAGGAGATCATCCGGACGATCGCCTCCAATCGGGACTGGACCAAACTGTACGCGGTCCGTCATGCCCTCGTGCAGAATCCGAAATGTCCTCCCGTCGTGGCCCTCAACTTCCTGAAGACCCTGACCGCGAAGGACATCCGCCACCTCTCGACCAGCCACGACATCCCCGGATACGTCGCGCGCCAGGCCAAGCAGATCCTCCACGCGCGGGAGATGGGAGGTCCGCATTGACCGCCCGCGATGGGAGCGCGTCCGCGCCGGCCGAAGGTTTGAACTCTAACTGCTAACGTTTTTGCTAACCCTTTCCTTCCAAGACAGGTGACGCGCTGGACAACCTGGACGACCTGGATCGCTTGATTTGTCGCGGCTTTTCAGTGCCCCCGGCGTGATTCGAACACGCGGCACACAGGGATTAGGAATCCCCGGCTCTATCCGACTGAGCTACGGGGGCCAAGGCCGAGTGAAGGGTACGACGGACCGATGCGGCCGTCAACGCGCGATCCGCGCCCACGATCCGCCACCCCGATCTCGGCAGCACGACGGAACACCTTGATATGTCATGGTTTCGTTCCAGCCGCGACCGGGGCCCCGGCTTCCCGCGCAGGGAGCGAAGCGACCGAGCGGG
>DYKK01000435.1 GCA_020722625.1 Anaeromyxobacter dehalogenans | reverse complement strand
CTGGAGCCGCGGGCACCTGGACAAGTTCAGGAACAGGGTCAGAGGGCAGGTTCAGTGACAGAGACAGTGACAGTGTCCGTGTCACGTTGGTCGCGATGGGCAAAGCCATGACGGCCGCCGAAACCGCCGACGGTTGCTGTCACCTGCATCCCCTCACAGCGTCTTGCGCATCAGGCGGTGAGGGATGCGGGCGTCCAGGAACTCCTCGCCCTCGGCGACGTAGCCGACCTTTTCGTAGAAAGGAATGGCCTGGACCTGGGCCTCCAGCACCACCTCGGCGTGCCCGAGGCGGCGCGCCTCGTTCTCGACCGCTTCCATCAGCAAGCGGCCGATGTTGTGCCCACGCCGAGCCGGAAGGACCGCCACCCGCTGGGCACGCGCCTCGCCGCCCGGCGTGATCCGCAGCCGCGCGGTCCCCACGGGACGAGTGCCGGCCACGGCCAGGAAGTGGGTGCATTCGCCGTCGAGACCGTCCCATTCCTCTTCCTCGGTGACGCCCTGCTCTTCGATGAACACCTTGCGCCGGATGGCGCGGCATTCCTCCAGGTCCTCCGAGGAGGCGATGCGCCGGACCTCGATCCCGCTCGGATGCCAGCTCTCGAACGCCATGGTCACCTCTTCCCCGTGAAAACAGACCTCCAGGTAGTCGCGGTATCCCGGCGCCAGCCGCCAGGTCTCCATGCGGTTCATGATCGGGGCCCACGTCCCGGTATCGACGAAGGTCAGGCCCTTGCGCAGGGGGATCAGGCGCGGCTTGTGCGTGTGCCCGAACGTCACGATTCGTACCGGAAGCAGGTCACCGACGCGCCGGGCACACTCCGGGATGGCGTGTTCCACGGCGAACACGTCCTCTCCGTGGACGACCCTCTCGTACAGGAAATACAAGAGCGGGAAGCCGGTCAGGGGGACCATCAGCTGGATCCACAGGGGGATCGGCACCAGGGCCAGGGCCACGGTCCCACCGGTCATCAGGAGCGCCATCACGACCCGATCGATCCAGAACTCGCGGACGACCCGAAAAAAACGGTCTGTGATCGGTCTGCGTTGCAGCTTTTCAAGGGCCGTGACCGTGTCGAGGGACAGGCCGAACCGCCCGGCCAGCTCCTCCTTGCGACGCCCGCAATCCCGCGGCTCGCGGCGGAGCGCGCGCTTTGTCCGGAGCAGGCGGACCATGGTCGCGAGGCTGCCCGACAACCAGTTGAAGGCCAGCGAGCGCCGGGTGAACGCGTAGAACTTCAACCAGTGGAGCACGTACCGGAACAGATTCAGGATGAAGTCCGTGGCATGGGGGTTGAAAAACCCCATCCTGTTCGTGAGGAACCGGCCCGACAGGTTCCCCATGGGCAGGGCGATGGCGTTCCCGCGCGCGGTGGAAACCTCGGGGCACAGCAGATAGCGGAACGAACTGTAGTAGTCGTACTGTTGTCCGTGCTCGGCGTAGATCTCGCCCGGGACGTGGAAGAACCAGGGCTCGAAGCGCAACGCCCCGTCCGGGATCCGGCCGCCCGCCTCCCGCGCCCGCCGTTCCACGGCCTCGGCGATGACCTCCTGGACCGCCGGAAAATGGACCTCGCGGTCGTGGTTGCCCAGCACGTAAACCACGCGGTGCCCCCGGGCCAGGAACCCGGCGAGCATCTCGACGAACCGCGGATGATGCGCCAGGATCCGGCGCGCCTTCCACGCGGCCTTGTCCTCGGTCGGCTCCAGCCCGGCCCGGCGCTCGGAGCGGATCACCGGCCAGGGCGGGTCGTCAGGCACGGCGGTCACGATGTCGAAATCGAGGATGTCGCCGTTGAGGATCAGGGTCAGGTCGTCGCCGGGCCGGGCCCGTTGCTCGAAGCGCCGTACCAGGGACGCCAGGTCCTCGTCGAACAGGTAGCGGGAGTTCTTGTAGGCCTTCCACCCGTCTGCGTGGTCCTCGACGTCAGCGAGGTGGAGGTCGGACACGACGAGGTAACGGTTGCCCATGCCGGGCCGATTCGTATCATCCGCCGGCCCCGGTCCGCAAGCGCCGGGACCCCCCACGACCCGCCCCGCCGCATCGACGATCGGCACTTGCATGACTTGCGCGCT
>DYKK01000054.1:11494-14138 GCA_020722625.1 Anaeromyxobacter dehalogenans | reverse complement strand
CTGGAGCCGCGGGTACTTGGACAAGTTCAGAAACAGGGTCAGAGGGCAGGTTCAGAGACGGTGACAGTGTCAGTGCCAGGACGAGAGGCCGCCGAAAAACGGAGACACGCAGAGGCCGCTTGAGCCGTCGCAACGCCCCATCCCCCGCGTCCAACGTGGTCCTGCCACTGTCACTGACACGGAACCTGTCCACTGGATCTGTCCTCTGTGACGGTATCGCCTGGAAGTCCGTGGTGATCTTGCAGACCGGTCGCGGGCAGCGCGTCGGTTTCACCCGTCAGGGTCCGCGAAGCCGGTGTCGTACCTGTCACGGTTTCCCTCGCAACAGGGACCTCACCCGCCGCGACCGCCCCCCGGCCTCGTGGTCCACCGGTCCGTGCCCGTGTCCCACGCCCAGGGAGTCGGCCCGTGCGATGGCCGCGTCCACAAACGCCCGGGCCAGAGCGACCGCCTCGACAACCGCCAGGCCGCGGGCCAGACCCGCTGCGATCGCGGATGCGAACGTGCAGCCGGTTCCATGAAGATTCTTCGTGGGATATCTTCTTCCCCTGTATTCGAGATAACGCTCGCCATCGAACAGGAGGTCCACGCAGTCGTCCCGCCCCCGGTCGTCCGGCGCGGTGAGGTGTCCCCCCTTCACGACCACGGCCCGCGCCCCCATCCCGTGGATCACCCGGGCCGCCCGTCGCGCGTCGTCCTCGCTCTGGACCGGGAAGCCGGCCAGGGCGGACGCCTCGTGCGCATTGGGGGTCACCACGAGGGCCAGCGGAAGAAGCTCGCGCGCCAGGACCTCGCGGGCCGCTGGTTCGAGCAAGGCGTGACCGCTCTTCGAGACCAGGACCGGGTCCACCACGACCGGGAGGCCCGGCCGCTCCCGGAGCCGGTCCGCGACGACCCGCACGACCCCCGCGGTCCCGAGCATCCCGGTCTTGACCGCGTCCCAGGCGATGTCGTCGAGGACCGCGTCCAGTTGCGCCGCGACCACGGTCTCGGGAACCACGTGGACTGTGCGCACGCCGCGCGTGTCCTGGGCCGTGACCGCGGTGACGACGCTTCCCCCGTACACCCCGAGCGCCAAGAACGTCTTGAGGTCCGCCTGGATCCCGGCGCCGCCCCCGCTGTCCGACCCCGCGATGGTGAGCGCCTTCCGCACGCGACGCCGCCCTCCGAGGGGTCATCCTCCACGACCCGCTTTGATCCGTCAACTCCCTGTCGCCGAAGTCGGCGCATCCGGTCGTCTCGCCGTTTCCTTGACAGGCATCGGACATCCCGCCAATACTTCCTGTGCCGATGAGCGGACGCGCGCACGCCGTGGTCGTGCGTCGGTCTCTTGCAAGGGATCACGGATGGCCGGCGTTCGGGAAGGCGAACCTGCGGAGACGCTTCGAATCCAGGGGCTCGGGCCCATTCGCGACCTGACCATCCGACCCCGCGCCCTGACCGTGCTTGTCGGCCCTCAGGCCTCGGGGAAGTCCCTCGTGGCGCAGACCCTGTATTTCTTTCGGGACCTGCGGGGACACGTCGGGCGTCGGTTCAGACCGGAGGAGACGCAGCGACGACATTCGCCGAACGAATTGGTCAGACGCGTGCTAAACGATCTCCGAGGCGTTCCGTTCGGCAACTTTGCCAACGGCACCGCTGTCTTGACTTACCGGGCCTCCGAGCAGGAGGAGTGGACCGTCCGGGTGTACTGGAGCAACCGGACGGTTCGCGTCAGCAAGGCGTTGCACGCTGCCATCGCCGGGTGGACCGAAGGATGGATGCGGGATCCGTCCACCTTGCCGAGCCGCGGCTGGCGGAGTCACGTGTTCCTCCCCACGGAGCGTTCCCTGTTCACCCGCTTGAGCAACAAGGACCCCGGGGCGCCGTTCGACGCGCAGACCCAGCCCGAGCCGATGAGGGCCTTTGCGGGCATCCTCGCCCGGGCGGGCCGGCTCTATGACCTGGATCGCAAGAGGGTGATGGAGGAGTTGCCCTCAGAAGGCCACCCCGCGCGGGCGTGGTTGCGCCAGGTCTCGCCCGAAATCCTGCGCCGGGGTCGCGCGGCCCTCCGCGGAGAGGCGTACATCCCTTCGGCGGGGGAGCAGGTCTGGAAGTGGCGGGTTTGCGACGATCACGGGCATCCTGTCACGCGAGGCGGCCCCGACAGACAGGTCATCCTCCCCCTCGAATCGGTCGCGTCCGGACAGAGCGAAGCCTGGCCGTTTTTCGTGATCGCGGCCGTGTTCGGCTGGCAGGACGGCGGCGCGACCTTCTATGTGGAGGAACCCGAGTCGCACCTGCACCCGGAGGCCCAGGTGGCGGTGCTCGACACCATGGCCTTCCTGGTCCGCAAGGGATGCCGGTTTGTCGTGACCACGCATTCGCCCTTCCTGTTGTTGCAACTCAACAACTTGCTCCAGGCCCATCGGAAATACGGCGCAAGGCCTCCGAACGGCCTCGAATCGCTCGACCCGAAGCGGGTGGCGGCCTACCGGCTCGGGGTCGGCGAGGGGGGCCAAGACATCCTGGACCGGGAAGGAACCCGTCTGATTGACACGGAAGAACTGGAGCGCGTGGCGGACCAACTCGGCGCGCGATTTGACGACCTGTTGTAGCGGGTGGGCCTGGCGATGGGATGGATCCGGGAGGCCCTCGTCGGCGT